>NZ_WXWO01000034.1:0-68884 GCF_009904845.1 Vibrio sp. V38_P2S17PM301
CCACGCTCGATACGGCCAGTTACTACTGTACCACGACCCTGGATTGAGAATACGTCTTCGATTGGCATCAGGAACGGCATGTCTACTGCACGCTCTGGCTCTGGGATGTAAGTGTCCAGTGCTTCTGCCAGTTCAACGATTTTCGCTTCCCACTGCTCTTCGCCATTCAGCGCGCCTAGTGCAGAACCTTGGATAACTGGTAGGTCATCACCTGGGAAATCGTACTCAGAAAGAAGTTCACGAACTTCCATTTCTACTAGTTCTAGTAGCTCTTCATCGTCAACCATGTCACATTTGTTCATGAATACGATGATGTATGGGATACCAACCTGACGGCCTAGTAGGATGTGCTCACGAGTCTGTGGCATTGGGCCATCAGTTGCAGCTACTACCAGGATACCACCGTCCATCTGAGCAGCACCAGTGATCATGTTTTTAACGTAGTCCGCGTGTCCTGGACAGTCAACGTGTGCGTAGTGGCGAGTTGGAGTGTCGTACTCTACGTGAGAAGTAGCGATAGTGATACCGCGCTCACGCTCTTCTGGAGCGTTATCGATAGATGCGAAGTCTTTAGCTACACCGCCGTAAACTTTAGCAAGAGTAGTACAGATAGCTGCAGTTAGAGTTGTTTTACCGTGGTCAACGTGGCCGATAGTACCAACGTTTACGTGCGGTTTCGTACGTTCAAATTTTTCTTTAGACATGAGTTGTCCCTCTAGGTACGGATTTAGGTGGCTTGAATGACCACGCAACCAAAAATTATTGGTAATAAAGTATATATCAAAAGGAAAACTTTGCTTAGAGCTGGTGCTGATAGGCAGACTCGAACTGCCGACCTCATCCTTACCAAGGATGCGCTCTACCACCTGAGCTATATCAGCACTCTAAATTGAGTGGAGCGGGCAGCGGGAATCGAACCCGCATCATCAGCTTGGAAGGCTGAGGTAATAGCCATTATACGATGCCCGCAACACGTAACTCTGAGAGCTATTTCCTTTGGAATATGGTGGAGGGGGACGGATTCGAACCATCGAAGGCAGTGCCGGCAGATTTACAGTCTGCTCCCTTTGGCCACTCGGGAACCCCTCCAAATTTTCGCCATTCTCACTACTATAAAGGAGAGAATGGTGCCGACTACCGGAATCGAACTGGTGACCTACTGATTACAAGTCAGTTGCTCTACCTACTGAGCTAAGTCGGCATAAGTGGTGCGCATTCTATTGAATGATTTTCAGGGTTGCAAGAGCAAAAGCGAAAAAATTGTGGATTTTGCCAAAAATCAGCGTGTTTGCTGATTTTTCACGCAAATTTCGTCTTTTAAGGCATTTCTGCAGCCTAAGTCGTTTGCATTATCGGCTCCTTGTTGTATGTTCGCTCCTCTTATTATTTCGATTTCGACAGAGTAGCTTATGAGTCCTTATCTTTCTTTCAGCCGTCATCAATGGGCAGAACGACGTAACTCTGTTCCTATGACGCTTTCTGAAGACGACTTGAAAGAGCTGCAGGGCATCAACGAAAACCTGACCATGAAAGAGGCTGTCGAAATCTATTTGCCGTTGTCGCGTCTGCTCAATTTGTACGTCGCCGCCCGCCAAAGCCGCAATACTGTGCTGAACCAGTTTCTGGGGAACACCCATGTCGCTCCGCCGTTCGTGATCGGCATTGCTGGCAGTGTTGCTGTCGGTAAAAGCACGACAGCCCGTTTGCTCAAAGCGCTGTTGTCTCGCTGGGAAAACCACCCGAAGGTCGAGCTGATCACCACCGATGGATTCCTCCATCCGAACCGGGTGTTGTTGGAGCGCGGGATTATGAAGAAAAAGGGCTTCCCGGAATCGTACGACATGAAACGTCTGGTGCAGTTCGTTTCCGACGTTAAGGCCGGCAAGCCGAATGTGATTGCCCCTGTCTATTCACACCTGACGTATGACATTACTGATGAAGTGAAAGTGGTCGACCAGCCAGACGTACTGATCATCGAAGGGCTAAACGTCCTGCAAAGTGGGATGGACTATCCCCACGACCCCCACCGGGTGTTTATTTCCGATTTTCTCGATTTCTCGCTCTACGTCGATGCCGAAAGCGAGCTGATCCAAAAATGGTACGTTGAACGCTTTTTGAAATTCCGCCAGGGCGCGTTTACCAAACCCGGCTCCTACTTCAGTCACTATACTCAATTAACCGAACAGGAAGCTGTCGACAAAGCACGGAACATCTGGCAATCGATCAACGGCATTAACCTGCAGCAAAATATCTTACCCACCAAAGAGCGGGCGCAGCTTATTCTGCGCAAAGGCGCGAATCATACCGTAGAAGAAATCCTGCTGCGTAAATAAAACCAAGCCCGGGCACGATCGGGCTTGTTGTTCTCAATGCGGCGCTCTGCCGTAACGGTTGTCCCCGTCACTGCCGCGCAAAAAACCACACTCGACCAGGATCCAGGCACCGCACAGCAGCGACGCCAGAGAAATCAGCGTCTGCCATAAATCCGGCTGCGCCATCTGAGTCGGCTCGCCGACCGGCACCGCCAGACGCGCCACCACCAGTGGCACGTTCAACAGCAACCACCAGCTTGATTTGTCCCGGTCATGCCAGCGTTTCGCAGTGATCGCCAGATCCGGGATCAGCACCAGCAACAAAAACACCGGCAACACCAGATGCGCGATGCCGGGAAACAGTTTATTGACCGCGGCAGCAAACAGCACAATCGCGGCGTAATACGCCAGATTCCACAGCCAGTAAGTCTGACGCCCCACCCGGCCCTGGAAAGAAAATAACAATTGTTGTATCGACATCGTTTTCACCTGCAGAATATTCACTCCCCGGAAATCGTATCTCCAGAAGCAACGGTTTAGTTTACCACTTTCTGAAAACAGGCTTTATCCATATCACGAATATTCACCGTCAGACTACGAACATGGCTGGCTTGCCTTTGCAGGGTATCGATCAATTGGCGGGACAAGTCACGTTTCTGCTCTTCAGTACGCCCTGCCAAGAGCTCAAAACTGAGGTGGATAAAATCAACACTGTCCCCTTCTTCACCAATCAACCAGTCATTGATGCGCACGGCGCGGGATTTGACGGACGCTAGCTCAAACAAACCGCTTTTCAACGCGACCTGATGTAAATCGTCCAGCAATCCGGGAATATTGACGCGCTCTTCCACTGAGTTTGAGTATTCCATGACAAGGTTGGGCATTGTGCTTCCTTACTGTTATTTCGCAAAGTATTGTCGTAAACCAAGCCTCAGTAATAGCAAGTCGGGCGGCAAAATCCGAGCACTGCACTATGATTCTGTTTACCAGATCACTCGCAAGCGGTCGCGACATTCCATAAAGACATGACTGGAATCATGATCTGGCCGATTTATTCTGTTATATTCTTTCGCAATTACGTTGATTTTTTACATTCATACACTTTTTACATTAAAGATAAGGGAGATATTCCTATGCGTCGTCCTGTAGTGATGGGTAACTGGAAACTGAATGGCAGTAAAGCAATGGTCACTGAACTGCTGACTGGTCTGAATGCGGAACTTGAAGGCGTGACTGGCGTTGACGTAGCGGTTGCTCCACCCGCACTGTACCTGGATCTGGCTGAGCGTCTGATCGCAGAAGGCGGCAACAAAATGATCCTGGGTGCACAGAACACTGACCTGCACAACAGTGGCGCGTACACGGGCGACATGTCTCCAGCCATGCTGAAAGATTTCGGTGCTTCTCACATCATCATCGGCCACTCTGAGCGTCGTGATTACCACAAAGAATCAGACGAGTTTGTTGCTCAGAAATTCGCGTTCCTGAAAGAAAACGGCCTAACGCCGGTATTCTGTATCGGTGAAACGGAAGCACAAAACGAAGCGGGCGAAACCGAAGCCGTATGTGCACGTCAAATCAATGCAGTGATCGACGCCTACGGCGTTGACGCTCTGAACGGCGCCATCATCGCTTACGAACCAATCTGGGCAATCGGTACTGGTAAAGCCGCAACAGCTGACGATGCACAACGCATTCACGCGTCTATCCGTGCTCTGATCGCCGTTAAAGATGCAGCGGTTGCAGAACAAGTCATCATCCAGTACGGCGGCAGCGTGAAACCAGAAAACGCAGAAGCTTACTTTGCACAGCCAGACATCGACGGTGCCCTGGTTGGCGGCGCATCTCTGGACGCGAAAAGCTTTGCAGCAATCGCCAAAGCTGCGGCAAAAGCCAAAGCGTAAGCGCGATTCGAACCAAGTTCGAATAGAGAAGGCCGGCATTTGCCGGCCTTTTTTGTTTCTGGTTTGTCTCCGACACAGGTTGCGAGTATCCTAGCTTTTTTCTCCAGCTGCTGTACCACCTATGCACGATAAACACGGCCTGCTCACGGCCCCCATTCCCGATGTGCTGCGTCAAATGACCGTACCGATGATCTTCGGCATGGTGGCGATCCTGATGTTTAACCTGGTGGACACGTTCTTTATTTCCCTGCTCGGTACCCAGGCGCTGGCTGCGATCAGTTTTACTTTCCCGGTCACGTTCGCGGTGAACTGCATCACCATGGGCATCGGTATGGGACTGTCTACCAGTATCGGCCGTTTGCTCGGTCAGGGGGATACCAAACATGCCGCTCGGGTTGCCAGCCATGGTCTGTTACTGGCGGTAGTGCTGGTAATGCTGGCGTCCGCTCTGGGACTGGTGAGCATCGACCCGTTGTTTCTGGCCCTTGGCGCCGATGAAACCCTTCTGCCCTTGATCCACCAGTATATGGACATCTGGTATCTAACCATCCCACTGCTGGTGATCCCGATGGCGGGCAACAGCGTGATCCGCGCCACTGGCGACACTAAAACCCCAGCGAAGATCATGATGCTGGCTGGTTTGATCAACGGCATTCTCGACCCTCTGTTGATCTTTGGCTATGGGCCTTTTCCGGAGCTGGGCATTCGCGGCGCCGCTATTGCCAGCGCGATGAGCTGGCTCGGTGCCTTAATTGGCTCGTTGTATATCTTGCTGCAACGCGAGAAGCTACTGGCGATGCCCAGCCTGTCTCGGCTGCTGCCCGACTGGCAACAAATCCTCAAAATCGGTACCCCCGCAGCGCTGTCCAATGCCATGAACCCACTGGCCGGTGCGGTCCTGATGATGCTGCTGGCCTCACACGGCACCGCCGCCGTTGCCGCGTATGGCGCCGCGCAACGCATTGAGTCAATTTTGATCCTGGTTCTGATGTCCCTGACCTCAGCTTTGACGCCGTTTATGGCGCAAAACTTCGGCGCCGGGAATCCGCAGCGCAGCTTTGGTGGTCTGTTTCTGAGCATGCGCTTTTCAATCGCGTTTCAGTTTTTGGTGTTTCTCGCCATGGTGCCGCTCAGTGTTCCTCTGGCGGCGTTGTTTTCTCAGGAGCAAACGGTGCGCGATCTGCTGTGGCACTACTTGTTGGTGGTGCCATTCAGTTATGGTTTTCAGGGTACCGTGATGATGCTGGTGTCCGGATTGAATGCGTTGCACAAACCGCTCAATGCTTTCCAGTGGAGCTTTATGCGTCTGTTCGTATTTACCCTGCCGTCAGCCTGGCTGGGTAGTCAGCTCCATGACGTTGAAGGCCTGTTTGGCGGCATTGCGCTGGGCAACATCCTCGGTGGCTTATTTGGTTATCTTTACGCGCTGCGCCTGCGTCGACAACACCATTCACTGCGTTCGAGCGAACCACAGACATAAAAAAACCGACCTCCGGTCGGTTTTCTTTTCAGAAATGGTGGTCGTTACAGCACTTCCAGTTCTTCTTCTTCGTCGCGCTCGATTTCAATATCCAGCGGCTCTTGAGAGAGGATAACGCCAGTGTTGTCGGCATACAGATAATCTTCCGGCAGGAAAGTGACGCCGCCGAAATTGACCGCAACATCGACTTCACCGATGCCTTGCTGCACTGCTCCGACCGGAATCGACGCCAGCGCCTGAATGCCGATGCTCATGTCTTCAAGTTCGTCCACTTCTCGCACACAGCCGTACACGACGATACCTTCCCATTCGTTCTCTTCAGCCAGAGAAGCCAGCTCTGCGTCAATCAACGCCCGGCGCAATGAGCCCCCACCATCAATCAGCAGCACCCGGCCCAACCCGTCCTGCTCAAGGACTTCGCGGATCATACCGTTGTCTTCGAAACACTTAACCGTCGTAATCTGACCGGCAAAAGACGCACTGCCGCCGAAGTTGCTGAACATAGGTTCGACAACATCCACCTGATCCAGATAGATATCGCATAACGCTGAGGTATTGTATTCCATAGCATGTCTTCTCTTACTGATAGTAATTACTTCCGAGTATATCTGGTCATTAAGTCAATGCAATGACAACCCGCAATTAACTCGTGATTGTTTGAGCTATAACCACTCCTGCAAACAACAGGTTAGTCACCAGAGAGCACTTAACGACCACTGGCATCATTGGTGCAATTTGAGCCGGTTGATCCGCGTGCCAGACCGCTTTGCCGTGTTTGTAGGTTACGATCAGGCTGAGCAGAAACGGTAAGCTGATCCACACCGGAGCCGGTTGTAAGCCCAGATAAAGCGCAAAAGCCAGCACCGCGCCCCCCAACAACACAAAGTGATACTGCTTGGCCCGGGTCTGCCCAAGACGCACCGCCACGGTGCGCTTACCACACGCCAGATCGTTTTCAATATCACGCATGTTGTTAATATTAAGTACAGCAACCGCCAGCAAACCGCAGCCGACTGCTGGCAGACTCAGCGCCGCGTCAATGCGTCCGGTGTGGAGGAAATAAGTACCGGCAACCCCCAGCAAACCGAAAAAGATGAACACGGAGATGTCACCCAGTCCCACATAGCCATAGGGTTTGTTGCCCACGGTATAAGCAATCGCGGCCAAAATCGCCAGCAAACCGAGTGCAATAAAGGCCAGAATACTGTGCAAGCTGTCAAGCGCGTAGAGCACCAACGCCAGACCCGCGATGATGGTCAGCACAATATTGATGCCGATCGCCTGACGCATCGACGCCAGTGACACCGCCCCGGATTGAATCGCCCGCATGGGCCCCAGGCGCTTATCGTTGTCGGTGCCTTTGACCGCATCACCGTAATCGTTCGCCAGGTTTGACAAAATCTGTAATAAGGTCGCGGTGACAAACGCCAACAATGCGACCGGAAGAGAAAACTGACCAAAAGAAAACGCCAGCACACTGCCGGTCAGAATAGAGACCAGCGCCAGTGGCAAAGTTTTTGGCCGGGCGGCATCAAGCCAGATACGTAATGACTGTTTCATGGACCTTATCATAATGCCCTAAGAGGTAGTGAAGATTGTGGCACATCAATGAATCCGCCGCAAAACGCAAAAAAGGCCACCGAAGTGACCTTTTTTCCAAATCCTAGCGGGATTACTTCACGCGACCCACGTATTCCGCAGAGCGTGTGTCCACTTTGATCACTTCGCCGATCTGAATGAACAGCGGAACGCGTACAACCGCGCCTGTGGTCAGTGTCGCTGGTTTACCACCGGTACCCTGTGTATCGCCTTTCAGGCCCGGATCCGTTTCAACCACTTCCAGTTCAACAAAGTTTGGCGGCGTCACTGCAATCGGGTTACCGTTCCACAGAGTCAGCATACACGTGTTGTTTTCCACCAACCACTTCGCGTTGTCGCCCACCGCTTTCATGTCTGCTGCGATTTGCTCGAACGTTTCGTTGTTCATGAAGTGGTAGAATTCACCGTCGTTGTACAGGTAGTCTAGATCGATATCCATTACGTCAGCGGTTTCAACAGAATCGCCAGACTTAAAGGTTTTCTCCAGAACTTTACCAGAAAGCAGTTTACGGATTTTTACACGGTTGAATGCCTGACCTTTGCCCGGTTTGACATACTCGTTTTCGAGAATGACACAAGGCTCATTATCAAGCATAATTTTAAGACCGCCTTTAAATTCATTCGTGCTAACTGTAGCCATTTTTTCCTCTTACCATTCTTCGAGTTAAATTTAATGCCGCACATAATAACCCGAAAAGTTGATTCTGTTGAGCAAAACTGGCTCAAACAGCTGGCAAACGCGATCTCGGATCCGCTCCAGCTCCTGAAGCAACTTGAAATCGACCCATCACCTTGGCAACACGGATTTGACGCAAAAACGCTCTTCGCACAGCGTGTGCCACAAAGTTTTGTCGATCGAATGGAAAAAGGCAATCCTCACGACCCGCTTTTGCGTCAGGTCCTGCCGCTGTCTGAAGAGTTTGACGTGCAGCCGGGGTATTCGACCGATCCGCTGGATGAGCAAAACAACGCCGTCCCCGGCCTGCTGCATAAATACCGTAACCGCGCGCTAATGATCGTCAAAGGCGGCTGCGCGATCAACTGCCGCTACTGTTTCCGCCGCCACTTCCCTTATCAGGACAACAAGGGCAATAAATCGGTGTGGCAGCAGAGTCTGGATTACATCGCCGCACAGCCCCAGCTGAACGAAGTGATCCTGTCTGGGGGCGACCCTCTGATGGCCAAAGATCATGAGCTGACCTGGCTGGTGGAGCACCTCGCCGACATCCGCCACATCAAACGGCTGCGGATCCACACCCGATTGCCGGTGGTGATCCCAGCCCGGGTTACCGACACCTTGTGTCAGTTGCTGGCCACCAGCCGTCTGCAGGTGGTGCTGGTGACGCACATCAATCATGCCCAAGAGATTGATGACGATCTGGGGAACGCCCTGCGCAAGCTCAAAGTCGCCGGTGTAACACTGCTCAACCAGAGTGTTCTGCTCAAAGGCGTCAACGACAACGTCGATAGTCAGGTTGCTCTCAGCGAAGCCCTGTTTGATGCCGGTGTTCTGCCTTACTACCTGCATGTCCTGGACAAAGTTCAGGGCGCGGCCCACTTTTTTGTTTCCGATGACGACGCCCGCGCACTGATGGCCGGTCTGATTGCACGGGTATCCGGCTATTTAGTCCCGACCCTGACACGGGAAATCGGCGGCCGGACAAGCAAAACGCCACTTGATTTGCATCTGGAATAACACCAACAAACCTGTTCGTGTCGATTAAAAACATTTGTTCGCACCCTGCCGTGAATCTTTGCATACTCCGCGCTTTTGGGAGGCCAATATGCCAATTTCCATCGCGCCATTTTTTGACCTAGGGCCCTTTAGCTGGCTGGCCCTGTTCTGCTGTGCCCTAAACGGCGCTCTGATCGGCGCCGAGCGGCAGACCCGGGGGAAGCCCGTCGGTATCCGCACCTCGATTCTGGTCATCGCCGGTACCTATCTGTTCATGTCGATGGCGGTCACGCTCTCGCCCAACACCTTAGATCAGGCCCGGGTACTCGGCCAGATCATCACAGGGGTCGGCTTTCTCGGTGCAGGCGTCATGATGACCATGGACGGAAAAATCCACGGTGTTACTTCTGCGGCGGTGATCTGGGTACTGGCCGCGCTGGGGATGATGATCGGCCTGGGTTACTGGCAGCAGTCGATCCTGATCACTGTGCTGGCCCTGAGTGTGCTGCTCGGCGTCGACAAAGCCGAAAACCATTTTCAGGCGCTGCGCCGCGGCGTTCATCAGCGCTTTCGCAGTCGTAAAGTACCACCACGCCACAGCAGCGAGACGTAGATAGCATAAAAAAACCACCCAGACGGGTGGTTTTTTTCATCTCGATGAGTCGGTGCTTAGAACAGTTCGTTCGCCACCTGGTACAAATCTTCACGTACCGGACGCTTCATGTTCTCAATCGCATCGATGATGTCGTGGTGCACCAGTTGTTCTTTCTGGATACCAACACAGCGGCCGCCGTGTCCGTCCAGCAGCAGGTGAACCGCAAAGTTACCCATGCGAGATGCCAGTACACGGTCAAATGCAGTTGGACGACCACCGCGCTGGATGTGACCCAGTACAGTAGCTCGGGTTTCACGCCCAGTCGCCGTTTCAATCTCTTTCGCCAGCTCGTTCGCATCCATCATCAGCTCAGTCAGTGCGATGATCGCATGCTTTTTGCCTTTGGCGATACCATCTTGAATGTTGTTGATCAGCTTATCCATATCCAGACCGGTTTCCGGGGTGATGATGTATTCACATCCGCCCGCAATCGCCGACATCAAGGTCAGGTCACCACAGTGACGGCCCATGATTTCCACGATAGAAATACGCTGGTGCGAAGACGACGTGTCACGCAGACGGTCAATCGCGTCGATCACTGTGTTGAGTGCCGTCAGGTAACCGATGGTGTAATCTGTTCCCGCAATGTCGTTGTCAATGGTGCCCGGCAGACCGATACATGGGTACCCCATTTCAGTCAGCTTTTTCGCCCCCATATACGAACCGTCTCCACCAATCACCACCAGCGCATCAATGCCGTGTTTCTTCAGGTTCTCAATCGCTTTCTCACGTACCGCAACGTCTTTGAACTCAGGGAAACGAGCAGAGCCCAGGAACGTACCGCCTTTGTTGATCACATCCGATACGCTCGAACGATCCAACTTGACGATACGATCTTCATAAAGACCCAGGTAGCCGTCGTATACACCGTATACTTCCAGACCTTCAGATAGTGCCGTGCGAACCACGCCACGAACCGCAGCGTTCATACCAGGTGCGTCACCGCCACTTGTTAGTACACCGATCTTCTTAATCATTCTCACCCTCGATTTTTGGGAATTTAATATCAAATTTTGATTCAGGCCGCCCGACTGAGCCACCCTCAGAAACTGTGCTTTATGTTACCTTTACCGCAAAGGAATACTACTGTTATTTGCACGAAATCATGTAAGTTTTCTACTTATGTAAAAGTATTACAGCTTTGTGCGAACACTTTGTTGATGCACATCAGAATCAGGTTTATTTCTTCCGCAGCAGAAAAGATAGCCAAGAACTGTCGGTTTGTCTCGTAAACCTCGTGCTACTAGAAGTCTTCACGTTTTTGCGCCCGCTCTGGACCAAACACAACCGAGAAAGGATCCTGATGAATTAAGACGTCCGCTTCAGGAAAAAGCTGTAACAATTTTTCTTCCGCTTCGTCAGAAATACGATGTGCTTCAATCAACGGAATCTGGTCCTCCAGTTCCAGGTGCAACTGGATAAATCGCACTGGCCCGGACATCCGGGTTCGCAACTGATGCACACCCAACACGCCGTCCACTTCAAGGCAGGACAAGCGGATCTGCTCCAGCTCTTCCTCCGGCAACTGTCGATCAAGCAGGATCTGAGTTGCTTCGGTGATCATCCGGAATGCACTATAGAGAATGTAGATCCCGATCCCGACCGCAAACACCGCATCCGCCTGTTTCAGGCCAAACCAGCTCAACCCCAACGCCACCATGATCGCGATGTTCATGTAGAGATCCGACTGGTAATGCAGCGAGTCGGCAGCAATCGCCTGGCTGCCGGTCTTGCGCACCACGTACTGCTGAAAACGCACCAGCGCAAACGTCACCACAATGGCAAACAGGCTGACGTACACCCCGTATTCCGGTGAGGTCAGTTCGTGCGGGCGAAAGAAGCGGTCCACCCCATTGAGGATCAGAAAACAGGCTGAGCCGGAAATGAACATCGCCTGCGCCAGTGCGGCCAGCGATTCGGCTTTGCCGTGGCCAAAGGTGTGCTCGCGATCGGCCGGCTGCACCGCATAGCGCACCACGATCAGGTTGACCACCGACGCCGCAATGTCCAGCAGCGAGTCGATCAGTGACGCCAGCAAACTGACAGAACCGGTCACCCACCAGGCAAAGATTTTCACGATCAGTAACAAGGTCGCGACCGTCGCCGCAGTCCAGGCCGCCAGGGTCACCAGGCGCGCATAGTCTTTCTTCATAACGTGTTCACAATAACCAGAATAATCTATCAAGTATAACGTGCTCATTGTGAAACAAAAAAGCAGCCTTAAGCTGCCTTTTTGAGGTCGGTATCGCGTTATTTTTGCTCGGCACGCTTTTGCATCCGCTCGTGCATTTTCGCCTGACACTCCTGCATACGCTCTTGTTTCAGTTCCGCGTACTGGGTTTTCTGCTCCGGCGTCAACACACTCAGCATCTTGTGCTGACGGGCCATCATTTGTACCCGGCGCTCAGTTTGCTTTTCGACCATCTGTTTGGCCAGTGTGTTGGCTTGTGCCTGATCAAAATTGTCGGCCAGCAGCAATTGCTGGACCTGAGCATGGTACGCCTGCATTTCAGCCTGACGTGCTTCGTTATTGCCGGCAAACTTAGCTCGCATCTCCTGACGCCCTTGTTCACGCATCGTCTTGAGCTGGTCCTTCTGCGCGTCCGTTAGATTCAGCTCTTTAAAAATGCCCCGGTCAGAGGCACATTTGCCGAACTCACCACCGTGATGACCTTCGCCGCCTTTACCACCAAATGCCCACGCACTCGCGGTGCCCAGAGTCAGTGGCAGAACGACCGCCGCCAGAATCATTTTCTTTGCCATTTTCATAATCAGTCCCTCTTGAGGATAGTCTTGTTCATGCATGCCGCTCTCTGCAGCGCTTGAGTGTAGAATACGTCGTGGTGAGTAAAGCAACGTTTAGCCAGCGTAAAGAATCGTAAAGAGTGAAAATCGCGCTGAAACCCAATCATTTTTCGCAGTAATATAAGACCAGAGCGAGATAACAGAGGCACACCCATGGCGCACATTCTTTTAATTGATGACGATACCGAGCTGACCAGTCTGCTGCAGGAAGTCCTGAGCTTTGAAGGCTTCACTGTCTCGGAGGCCAACGACGGCGAAGCCGGTCTGGCAGCGCTGTCTGAGGAAATCGATTTGATCCTGCTGGATGTGATGATGCCAAAACTCAACGGTATGGAAACCTTAAAACGTCTGCGTCACGATTGGGAAACCCCGGTGCTGATGCTGACGGCCAAAGGCGAAGAAATTGATCGCGTGGTGGGGCTGGAACTCGGCGCCGATGACTATCTGCCTAAACCGTTCAGCGACCGTGAGCTACTGGCCCGGATCCGCGCCATCTTGCGTCGCACCCAGCACAAAGCCAGTGGCCGCCACAGCGACAGCCTGTGTTATCAGGACATCGAAATCTTTCCCGGACGCCAGGAAGCTTACTGCAGCGGTCAGTTGCTCGAGCTGACCACCACCGAATTCGCCCTGCTGACGCACTTAGTGCAAAACCCCGGGGTGACTCTGACCAAAGACGCCCTCAGTCTGGATGTGCTGGGAAAACGTCTTGCGCCCTTTGATCGTGCCATTGATATGCATGTCTCCAACCTGCGAAAGAAACTGCCAGAACGCGAAGATGGCAAATCGCGCATCAAAACCCTGCGTGGTCGCGGTTACCTGCTGGTTGAGGAGGACTGATGCGTCTGCCGAAAATCACCAGCCTGTACGGGCGGATCTTTGCGATTTTCTGGTTCACCATGGCTCTGGTGTTGCTCGCGGTATTGTCACTGCCTCACCTCGACCCTCGCAAAGCGCGTGACATTCCCGCCGACCACCTGCAGCGCATGCAGCAGGCGCGCGATCGGGTTGAGCAGCGTTTTGCCAACGAAACCGATCTCAGTCGGATTCTGTTTCGCCTTGACGCCCATGAAGGCGGCCCTCGCGATCCCAAGCCCCGCCTGTTTCTGTCCGATACCGACGGCACTATCCTTACAACTCGCCGTCACACCGATTTTAAACTCAAGGCGCTGCAAAACTTCGTCACCGGTATTGAACCGGACTCACCGCCTAAACAGCGCCTCTACGGCCGCTATATGATTGGTGGCCCGCTCCCCATCACTCTGGCCAATCAGGATCTGCGGCTCTACTTCGGTTTCCGCTGGAATGAGCCGCCGCCGTTTCTGCTGCGTCTATTCGATAAGCCGTTCCAATTGCTGCTGGCAGTCATGGCGGTAAGTACGCCGCTGCTACTGTGGCTGGCCTGGGCGCTCAGTCAACCCGCACGCAAACTGGAACTGGCCGCACGCCGGGTCGCCAGCGGCGAGTTTGTCGTCGACCCGAAGCTGGAAAAAGGCACCTCAGAATTTCGTCAGGCCGGCGCCAGCTTCAACCAGATGGTCGAAGCGGTCAACCAGATGATTTCCGGTCAGCAGCGTCTACTGTCGGATATCTCACATGAGTTGCGCTCTCCTTTAACCCGCTTACGGATGGCCAACGCGTTGGCGGTGCGCAAACAGGGCAACAGTCAGGAGCTGGAGCGTATTGATACCGAAGCCCAGCGGCTGGAAACCATGATCGGTGAACTGCTCGAGCTGTCGCGCATGCAGGCCGACAGCCACCTCAGTCGCGAAGTGCAGCCGTTGTCCAGTCTGTGGGAAGAGCTGCTGAGCGACAGCCAGTTTGAGGCCGAGCAAATGGGTAAAACCCTGACTTTCTCCGCCATTCCTGATCGTCACATCTCCGGCAATCCACAACTGCTGATGAGCGCGGTGGAAAACATCATCCGTAATGCGATTTACTATGGTCGGGATCGGGTTGATGTCCAGTTGAGTGAGCATGGCGACATCCTGATCATTCAGGTCGAAGACAATGGCGATGGCGTGCCAGACAGCGAACTTCGGGACATCTTTCGCCCATTTTACCGTGTCTCGACGGCTCGTGATCGTCACTCGGGCGGCACCGGACTGGGGCTTGCGATCACTGAAAGTGCGGTGCGCCAGCACAGCGGTAGCATCACCGCCAGCCGCAGTCAACTGGGCGGGTTGAAAGTATGTATCGAGCTGCCTTTGGTGGTAGGGTGAAATACCCCCACAAAAAACCAAGTTGATAATGAGATTTATTATCACTAAAGTGAATTCAACTTTTAGGAGGATTCACTATGACGCATTTGTTCCCTGATCTGCCCTACGACTACGACGCGCTGGAACCGTACATCGACGCCAAAACCATGGAAGTACACTACAGCAAGCACCACCGCACCTACTACGACAAATTCCTTTCCGCCATCAAAGGCAGTGAACTGGAGACCACCCCGCTGAGCGAGATCTTCGCTCAGGTTTCCACCCTGTCGCCGGCGGTACGCAATCATGGGGGGGGTTATTTCAACCACATTCTGTACTGGAACTGTATGTCCCCTAACGGTGGTGGCGAACCGGATGGGGCTTTGGCAGAGGCCATTGATGCCCGCTTTGGCAGCTTCAGTGCATTTCAGGATGCCTTTACTCAGGCGGCAATCAATACGTTTGGGTCCGGCTTCGCCTGGCTGGTGGTGCGTGACGGCCAGCTGCATATCAGCAGCACCCACAATCAGGACAACCCGCTGATGGACGTGGCCGAGGTACGTGGTGAACCCATCTTGGCGCTGGATGTGTGGGAACACGCCTATTACATCCGCTATCAGAACCGTCGTCCGGAATACATCGACGCCTGGTGGAATGTTGTGGACTGGCAAACGGTCGGCGAACATTACGCCGTGGCACTGGCGCAGGGCGCCTGATTTCAGTGTGGCGGGCCAGCCCCGCCGCCTAATGCCTTCGCTGCAGCGCGCGAAGCTCGCATCCTGTGTCTACTGGGGTATACTCATGGCTATCGTTCTCAATGACTCTGCAACACCATGTTTGATATCGCTCTGTACGAACCTGAGATTGCGCCGAACACCGGCAACATTATCCGTCTGTGTGCCAATTGTGGCGCCAACCTGCACCTGATTGAGCCGCTGGGGTTTGATCTGGAAGAGAAAAAAGTGCGCCGCGCTGGTCTGGATTACCACGATCTGGCCCGGGTGACCCGGCACAAAAATCTCGACGCGTTCTACGCTTACTTGCAGCAACATCGCCGCGATGGTTACCGTATTTTTGCCTGCACCACCAAAACCACGGGTCATCATGTCGATGCCCATTTTCAAGCAGGGGACGTATTGCTGTTTGGTCCGGAAACACGCGGCCTGCCCGCGGAGGTAATCGAAAGCCTGCCGATGGCGCAGCGCATCCGTATCCCGATGATGCCCGATGCGCGCAGCCTTAACCTGTCCAATGCAGTGGCGATCATCGCCTATGAAGCCTGGCGACAACTCGGCTTTGACGGCGCGCAGTAACCGTCACTGAATAAAAAAACGCGCGGCTCAGGCCGCGCGTTTACGGTTAATTGAGTTTATTCCGGTCATCGTCGTCTTTGCGTTCGTATTCCCCTTCAAAGGTATTGCCGTTTTTGTCGGCATTGAACGGGTCGCGCTCAAACGGATTTTGATCGAACGGGCCGTTGGAATAACCGCTGTGGAATCCTCCTCCAGAGACCGTTTTGACCACCATTTTGCTCATCAGGTACTTGGCGATCACCGCACGCGGTGCCGGCAGCAGAATCAACATACCCAACGCATCGGTCATAAAACCTGGCGTCAGCAGCAACACCCCGGCCACCGCCAGCATCACACCTTCAAAGATCTGTTGCGCCGGCACTTCTCCCTGTTGCAGACGCGACTGGACGGTCATCAAAGTTTGCAAACCCTGACTGCGCACCAACGACGCGCCGACAAATGCGGTGATCAACACCAGCGCGATGGTCGGCCACAAACCAAGGACACCGCCCACCGAAATAAACAGGCCAATTTCAATGATCGGCACCACGATAAATAACAATAATAAGATAGGAAACACATGCCCTCCTTTGTTTCCTACACCTTAGCGCCTTGCCCAGGCGCCTGCAAGGCTGCGCAGATGCATAAAGTGTTGCGGTATATTGCGTCAGGTCACGGAATTTATTTCCCCTTTTTTCATATACATAGTTAGCCCCCTCACGAGAGAGTGGCGATATATTGGTCAAACCGCATTGCGTAGTCTAAATTACTGTCAATCATAAATACTCAACTAATACCATATGAAGCGTGTGTCGAGCATCCTCAACAAGATGGTTATCGTGTGGACGCTGGTATCTCTGATACCGGCGGCGTACTACTTTTACATGAGCGCCAAATCGCACACGTTTCTGCTCGCCAGAATGGAAGCGCAGGGGTTGCAGTTTCTCTCCCATGTCGACGTCAAAGCCACGCAGTTACACGATCATCTCGATCAAACAGTTCGCGAACTGAGCCGCTCTAAACTGATCCATGATTTTGCTAAATCCCCCACCGAACAACGCCGCCAATACCTCGAAAGCCAGTGGCTCCTCAATGCCGTGAATTCCACCTACTTTTACCAGCTGCGTTACATCGACACCCGTGGCATGGAAGTGATCCGGGTCGAATACGATGCGCTGAACAAACGGGCACTGGTGGTGCCGCCAAGTCAGTTGCAGAACAAATCACAACGCGATTATTTCCGTTACGCCCAACAACTCACCGGCGGAGAACAGGGCTATTTCGGGATTGATATTGAGTTTGAGCATGGCAAACCCGTGATCCCGTACAAACCGGGCTTTCGGATTCTCTACCCGATTGAAGATAACGGCACCCGGCTGGGCTACTTTGTGGCGAACCTGCACGTACTGGAGATCATTGCCGCCATCACCGACAATCAACAGAATATGAACGTGCATTTCGTTGACGATCAGGGGTACTTTACCCTCAGCAGCGACAGCCAACTGCTGTTTGGCGACATTATCCGTGCCCGTGCGGGTGACAACATCCCCAACCACAACCCGGAACTGTGGGAACATATGCAGGCGCACCTGAATCAGGAAGGCAGCGTCATGACCTTGCAGGGTCTGTATGTTTACCGGCCGTTCAATCAACAGATTTTTGCCAACGTCAACAGTCTTACGATGCTGGCCTACTACCCACCCAGCGTGGTCGATGCGCTCTTCCTGCCCATGCAACAGGACATCATCAGTGAAACGTTCATTCTCTGGCTGTTTCTCGGACTGGTCGCCGCGATCGTTGCCATGCACTGGGATGATCGCCAGCGGATCAAAACCAACCGCACCTTTGCCCAGCTGGCGATTGAAAACGGCGGCGCAGTGGCACTGACCGACAATGAGCACTACATTCTGCGCGCCAATGCCCAATTGAACGAACTGGTCGGTCTGCACAGCGCCAGCGAAGTGCTGAAAGGACATAACCTGCTTGATTACCAGCCAACTCAGGCGGCGCGGCGCCAGTTGGCGAAACAGTTGGAACTGGATGGCCGCTGGAAAGGCCAGCTGACTCTGTTAAGTCAGGACAACACCCCCACTATCTGCGAAGCCGAAGTGCGCGCCCTGCCGGGCAAATTCACCAAAGTCGACTATTTCATTTACTCGTTTACCGACATCTCTCAACACCACATGAAGATTGCCGAACTGACCGAGCAAACCGAGCGCGATCCGGCCACTTCGCTGTGGAACAAACGCAAGTTTGATGATCACCTCCGCTACCAAGCCCGCCTTCACCAGCGCTACCCGGATCACCCGCCCGGCTGTCTGGCGATCATCGACATTGATGAATTCAAGCAGGTCAACGACAGCCAGGGGCATGCCTTCGGTGATGAGGTCATCACGTACGTCGCTAGCCAGCTCACCGCTTTGCTGCGCGATACCGACATGGTGGCCCGCATCGGTGGGGATGAATTTGCGGTTATCATCCAGCACATTGAACTGGATCAGGCCTTCAAACTGATGCAACGGGTCAGTGAAGCCATTACTCAGGGCGCCAGTTATCCCATCACCCTCAGCATCGGACTAGCCCGCCTCTGTGAGGATGCATCCGCCACTTTCAGCCGTGCCGACGGCGCTCTGTATCGCTCGAAAAACACCGGTCGAAATCAGGTTTCTGCGGACCATTTTCCGCACTTTACCGTGGTGGAAAACTAGCGGATGAGAATTTCGTTAGATTTGCTCCAAAAGGTGATCTAGTTACTATTTTTATGTGTCAGGTGCAGTATGATGTGCCACAGAAGTCAGGACGTATTTTACAGCCAAAAATTCTGACGAATGGATTCTTATACTGCAGAAATGGCTAATAATTCCCTTTATTATCAGAATAATTCTCTAAGGATCCTGTTATGGCTACCCTATCTGATGCTCCAAAAACTGCTAATTCAGCCACTCGTATTGAAGAAGACCTGCTCGGCCAACGTCATGTTCCTGCGGACGCGTACTACGGTATCCACACTCTGCGTGCGATTGAAAACTTCAATATTTCCAGCATGACCATCTCTGACGTACCGGAATTTGTCCGTGGCATGGTGATGACTAAGAAAGCGGCGGCACTGGCGAACAAAGAGCTGGGTGTGATCCCGAAAGATGTAGCCAACTACATTATTCAGGCGTGTGATTTGATCCTTGAAACAGGTAAGTGCATGGATCAGTTCCCGTCAGACGTCTTCCAGGGTGGTGCCGGTACTTCCGTCAACATGAACACCAACGAAGTGATCGCCAACGTGGCACTGGAACTGATGGGCAAAGAAAAAGGCCACTACGAATTCATCAATCCTAACGATCACGTTAACAAGAGCCAATCGACTAACTGTGCTTACCCAACCGGTTTCCGTATCGCGGTATACAACTCCGTCACGAAACTGATCGATGCAATTGAATACCTCAAAGGCGCATTCGAACTCAAGAGCCAGGAGTTCAAAAATGTGTTGAAGATGGGCCGTACTCAGTTGCAGGACGCAGTACCAATGACCGTTGGTCAGGAGTTCCACGCCTGGGCCGTGACGCTCAACGAAGAGATCCGTGCGCTGGAATACACTTCTAAGCTGCTGCTGGAAATCAACCTAGGCGCCACTGCAATCGGGACGGGGCTGAACGCGGCTCAGGGCTATCAGGAACTGGCGGTGAAACACCTGGCTCAAGTGACCGGCCTGGAAGTCGTGCCCGCAGAAGATCTGATCGAAGCCACGTCTGACTGTGGTGCTTACGTGATGACACACGGCGCGCTGAAACGTCTGGCGGTGAAACTGTCTAAGATCTGTAACGACTTGCGCCTGCTGTCATCAGGCCCACGTGCCGGCCTCAACGAACTGAACCTGCCAGAACTGCAAGCCGGCTCTTCCATCATGCCTGCTAAAGTGAACCCAGTTGTACCGGAAGTGGTTAACCAGGTGTGTTTTAAAGTACTGGGGAATGACAACACCGTGTCTTTCGCAGCCGAAGGCGGTCAGTTGCAGCTGAACGTGATGGAGCCGGTGATTGCCCAAAGCATGTTTGAGTCTATCTCACTGCTGGCTAACGCCTGTGTCAACCTGCGCGACAAGTGCATCGACGGCATCACCGTCAACAAAGAAGTGTGTGAAGCGTACGTGTACAACTCCATCGGTATCGTCACTTACCTCAACCCATACATCGGCCACCACGAAGGTGACATCGTCGGTAAGATCTGTGCCGAAACCGGTAAGAGCGTCCGTGAAGTGGTACTGGAGCGTGGGTTGCTGTCGGCGGAAGAGCTGGACGAGATCCTGTCGGTCGAGAACTTCATGCATCCGACTTACAAAGCAAAACGCTACGAGTAATGCGATGGCATCAGGGCCCTGTGCGGGCCCTTTTTTCGGCGTCGCATTAATACCCCTACTTTTTTATCCTGCTTTACTCGTCACAGTCAGTGACTCTGATTATCTGAGCGTTCAGCCTCCTGAGGGCTCAGGTAATCAGAATCAAAATATAAACGAGGTAATCATTATGGTTTGGGTCGAACTGCTTGTTGTTCTG
Source organism: Vibrio sp. V38_P2S17PM301 (assembly GCF_009904845.1). Lineage (NCBI taxonomy): Bacteria > Pseudomonadati > Pseudomonadota > Gammaproteobacteria > Vibrionales > Vibrionaceae > Vibrio > Vibrio sp. V38_P2S17PM301. Next base: position 20,471 of record NZ_WXWO01000034.1, read on the forward strand.
CTCTTTATCTTTTTAGGGGCACGTATTGGTGGCATTGGCATCGGTTTCGCCGGTGGCGCCGGGGTCATTGTGTTATCGCTGGTGCTGGGTGTACCCACCAGTCAGGCGTTTATTCCGGTCGACGTGATTCTGATCATCATGTCGGTGATCACTGCGATCGCGGCCATGCAGGTCGCCGGCGGGATGGACTGGCTGGTACAGCTGGCGGAAAACTTTTTGCGTAAACACCCAGAGCGCATCACCTTCTACGCGCCAATCGTGACTTTTCTAATGACACTGATGGCCGGTACCGGTCATACGGCGTTCTCGACCCTACCTGTGATTGCCGAAGTGGCAAAAGGTCAGGGAGTACGCCCTTCACGTCCGTTGTCGATTGCCGTGGTTGCCTCGCAAATTGCCATTACAGCTTCGCCGATTTCCGCCGCCGTGGTGGCGTTCGCTGCCATGCTGGCTCCCAAAGGCGTCGACTATCTCACCCTGTTGGCCATCTGTATTCCGACCACGTTCATCGCCTGTATGATCGGCGCTTTTGTGGCGAACTTTATGGGCAGCGAACTCAAAGACGATCCCGTCTATCAGGAGCGCCTGGAAAAAGGCCTGATCAAACTGGCCGGTGAGCAACAGCGTGAAATCCTGCCAACCGCTAAGAAAGCCACTTTCATCTTCCTGGCGGCGATCGGGTTTGTGGTCTGTTATGCGGCGGCCATTTCCAGTTCGGTTGGCCTGATTGAGAACCCGGCATTGGGGCGCAACGAAGCCATTATGACCGTCATGCTGGCAGCAGCAGCGGCTATTGTGTTGTTCACTAAAATCGATGCCTCGAAAATTCCGTCGGCGGCCACGTTCCGTTCCGGTATGACGGCATGTGTGTGTGTTCTGGGTGTGGCCTGGCTGGGCTCTACTTTCGTCAATGCCCACGTAGACGGCATCAAAGAAGTGGCCGGTGCACTGCTGGCGGATTATCCGTGGATGCTGGCCCTGGTGCTGTTCTTTGCCTCCATGCTGCTCTACTCACAAGGCGCCACCACGGTTGCTCTGATGCCAGCCGCTCTGGCGATCGGTGTTGCTCCGCTGACCGCGGTGGCATCGTTTGCCGCCGTCAGCGCACTGTTCGTGCTGCCAACCTACCCCACACTGCTCGCCGCAGTGGAGATGGACGACACTGGCTCAACCCGCATTGGCAGCTACGTCTTCAACCATCCGTTCTTTATCCCGGGTGTGGTCACCATCGCCTCAGCAGTCACGCTGGGCTTTCTGTTCGGCGGTATGATCCTGTAAACGCACGAATAATTGAATGAGGGAGCTTCGGCTCCCCTTTTTATTCGCCCGGCGGCAAAAAGTGCTTTTTTGATTAAAGTCAAAACATCGTTCGAAAAGTCGAAAATACCCACTCAGAATAACGATTGAATAAAATTTCTTAGTGTGTGACAAACCTGAGTATTTTCAGGCATCTCAATTATGCACACCACATCCCCCCCGAATATTAATCCAGTTAAAATAAAAAAATACTCCGATGAATATCCTTCGTTCACCCGAGGCAATTTTAATTAAATAACTTTTGTGAAGATCACCAAAGTTGCGTTCGTATAGGCTGTTTAAAATACCCTTAAACCGCTCATTATATTCAGATAACAGAACGTCTTATTTTAACCTTATGAATTTGAGTGTGTATTTCCAATAACTTAAGAACCAAGTCTGTTAATTATTCGTCGGTCAGATTTTAAATAATTAATGTGTCGCTGATTCACACCTGAGTACTGGGCGTACCTGGGTGTAAGGAGATAGCTATGACAACGCAAACCCTACCAACCGAGCAAAAGAAAAAAGGCTTCTTTGCTAATTTCAAATTCCCTTCCGCCTACACCATCCTGTTTGTGCTGATCGCGCTGGTCGCGCTGTTAACCTGGATCGTGCCAGCAGGCCAATATCAACGCGTCATGAACGAAGATCTTGGCCGCGAAGTGCCCGTAACTGGTACGTATCAACGGGTGGACGGCAACCCTCAGGGCGTAGTGGATGTGCTGCTGGCCCCCATCGATGGCTTTTACGATCACAACAGCTATGAAGCCGGCGCTATCGACGTTTCATTGTTCATTCTGGTGATCGGTGGCTTCCTCGGTCTGGTGACCAAAACCGGAGCAATTGATGCCGGGATTGAACGCGTCACGACCCGTTTACAAGGGCGTGAAGAGCTGATGATCCCGATTCTGATGGCGCTGTTTGCCGCTGGCGGCACCATTTACGGCATGGCCGAAGAATCTCTGCCCTTTTACACCCTGTTGGTGCCCGTCATGATGGCTGCCCGCTTTGACCCATTAGTTGCCGCGGCCACCGTGCTGCTCGGAGCGGGGATCGGCACACTCGGCTCGACCATCAACCCATTTGCCACAGTAATCGCGGCCAACGCGGCCGGCATCCCATTTACCGATGGTATCTTCCTGCGTGCGGCGGTGTTGCTGATCGGCTGGGTAATATGTGTGGCGTATGTCATGCGTTATGCCCGTCTGGTGCGCGAAGATCAATCGCACTCCATCGTCTACGACAAATATGAAGAGAACAAAGCCCACTTCCTCGGCAACCAGAACGGTGAGGTGCTGGCGTTTACCGGTACCCGTAAGCTGATCCTGTGCATCTTTGGCGCCGCCTTTGCGGTAATGATTTACGGAGTGTCAGTTGCAGGCTGGTGGATGGCTGAGATTTCGGCCATGTTCCTCGCTGCGACCATCATCATTGGTCTGGTCGCACGCATGAGCGAAGAAGAGTTCACCACCAGCTTCATTGACGGCGCCCGTGACCTGCTTGGTGTGGCCCTGATCATTGGTATCGCCCGCGGTATCGTGGTGGTCATGGACCGCGGGATGATTACCGACACTATTCTGAACTCCGCCGAGCAAATCGTTACTGGCCTGTCGTCGTGGGTGTTCATCAACGTGATGTTCTTCCTCGAAGTGCTGCTGTCGTTCCTGGTACCGTCCAGTTCCGGTCTGGCGGTGCTGACGATGCCTATCATGGCGCCGCTGGCAGACTTCGCCGGCGTCGGGCGCGAGCTGGTCGTCACCGCGTATCAGTCGGCCTCCGGCTTAGTCAACCTGATCACACCCACCTCAGCGGTGGTCATGGGTGGACTGGCGATTGCCCGTGTGCCTTACGTGCGCTGGGTAAAATGGGTCGCTCCACTACTCGGCATCTTAACAGCGCTGTGCGTTATCGCACTCAGCCTGGGGGCACTGCTGTAACCCCCAACCCTATCAGTACCGCAAGCCGCCTTCGGGCGGCTTTTTCGTGCTGGCGGTGCCCCTCTACTACCTGCGCGACCGCGGCTTCGTTCTTATCCCTGCCCTTGCTGCCCAAACGACACTGCACAGCGCCAGGCTCACGCCCCAATCCAAAACAGCAATAAATAAGCACAAACACCGACTAATTAAATACCCTGCTATATCGCTAACCGTCACTGCCCTGCCGATTATTATTCCCTCAGAAAATAAACCAAACGTAACGAGCGAAAAATAGCTGAAATAACGATGTGATCGAGGTGGCTTTTAATGGAAAAAGTTTTGTTAAAAGATAATTAAATCATCCTGAAAAAGCAATTATCTAGAGAAAAAGAGTGCATATTTCCTTATTATTCACCCATTCATCACCACGAACTAAAAGAATATATTTCCCTACCATTAAGCCTAATCAATGAATACGCTGAATTATTCATGCATAAACTTCCCTCTGTAGCACATATTTACAACCCAAGACACACACTTCACAGTGAATAAATTTTGTTAAATCCCTTTTCCAGCAAGGGCTGAGCCATAAAAATCGTTCTGTGACTGACCTCTAAGATTCCCCCTGCATGGGGCGTAATATGAATTTCAGAACAAATAAGTGAATAAATAAATTCACTCAATTCTTCCCTACGAAATAAATATTTGTTTTTAGCAATAAGAACAAATTCAGAAATAAGAGAGAGACCATCATGAGTAAGCTATATGTAGGTTCAGAAATCGGTCAACTACGTCGCGTTTTAATCCATCGTCCAAGACGCGCTCTCAGTCACTTAACCCCATCCAACTGTCATGACTTGCTGTTTGATGATGTCCTGGATATCGAACGGGCAGGTAAAGAGCACGATGTGTTCGCCCAGACACTGCGCGACCAAGGTGTCGAAGTTCTGCTACTGACCAACCTGCTGGCGGAAACGCTGGACGTACCGGAAGCCAAAGAATGGCTGCTACACACTCAGATATCCGACTACCGCTTCGGCCCGGCGTTTGCGAACGATCTGCGCTGCTACCTGGGCGATCTGCCACATATTGAGCTGGCGAAAATCATGACAGGCGGCCTGGCTTATGCAGACATGCCCATCAAATCGTCGTCTATGCTGCAGGCAATGCACAAGCCCACCGACTTTATCATCAAGCCACTGCCAAACCATCTGTTTACCCGAGATACGTCCTGCTGGGTGTACGGCGGGGTCTCGATCAACCCGATGGCCAAAGTAGCACGCCAACGTGAAACCAACCATCTGCGGGCCATTTACCGCTGGCACCCTACCTTCGCGGGTCAGGACTTCATTAAGTACTTTGGTGACGAACAACGCAACTACGACAAATCCACCATCGAAGGCGGGGACGTGCTGGTGATTGGCCGCGGCGCCGTGCTGATAGGCATGTCCGAACGCACCACAGCGCAAGGGGTTGAGCAACTGGCCTCCAGCTTATTCAAACATGGTCAGGCGAAAGAAGTGATTGCTCTTGAGCTTCCCAAAGATCGTTCGTGCATGCATTTGGACACCGTGATGACGCATATGCGTGAAGACACGTTCTCCGTTTATCCGAACGTGATCCCGGATGACGTCAACTGCTGGAGTCTGACCGGTGACGAATCCGGCCACGTCAAAGCGACGCAGCAATCGTCTTACATTCGTACCATCGAACAGGCTCTGAACATCGACAAACTCAACATGATCACCACAGGTGGTGACAGTTTCGAGGCCGAGCGTGAACAGTGGAACGACGCCAACAACGTCTTAACCGTTAAACCGGGCGTGGTCATCGGCTATGAACGCAACACCTACACCAACGAAAAATACGACAAAGCTGGCATCACTGTTCTGCCAATTCCAGGCGACGAACTGGGCCGTGGTCGTGGCGGTGCACGCTGCATGAGCTGCCCAATTGAACGTGACGGCATCTGATCCCGTCTGATGGTAACAATCTCGCCGGGGCTTAGTCCCCGGCATGAAGAAGAGACAAACGTATGACTAAACAAACGGTAGTTGTAGCTCTGGGTGGCAATGCCCTGCTTCGTCGCGGTGAGCCACTGGAAGCCGACGTTCAGCGTCATAACATTGAAATCGCGGTCAACACCATCGCGAAAATTGCCGAACAATACAACGTGGTGCTGGTGCACGGCAACGGGCCTCAAGTTGGTCTGCTGGCGTTGCAGGGTCTGGAGTACAAAAAAGTCGCCCCTTACCCCCTTGATGTCCTCGGCAGTGAAACTCAGGGCATGATTGGTTACATGTTGATGCAGGAATTCAAAAACCAGATGCCAGACACCAACGTCACCTGCATGCTGACGCAAATGAGTGTGGATCCCAATGATCCGGCGTTTGCCGACCCGACCAAACCGATCGGCCCTATCTATGAAGAAGCGGAAGCGCGCGAACTGGCAGAGAAGTATCACTGGACGGTCAAACCAGACGGCAATCACTTCCGCCGAGTGGTTCCCAGCCCACAGCCGACGGGCATCATCGAGCATGACGCGATCACCAGACTGATCGACGAAGGCCACCTGGTGATCTGTACCGGCGGCGGTGGCATCCCGGTGAAACGTGAAAACGGCAAACTGGTCGGTGTGGAAGCGGTGATCGATAAAGACATGTCGGCGGCGTTTCTGGCCAAACAACTGAATGCCGATGCGCTCTTGATCCTGACAGACGCCGACGCAGTGTACCTCGACTGGGGCACCCCCACTCAGCAAGCACTGCGCCACACGACCCCGTCTGAACTGGCGCAATATCAATTTGATGCCGGCTCCATGGGCCCCAAAATCGAAGCTTCGTGCGAATTCATCCGCCAGGGCGGCAAAGTCGTCGGTATCGGTGCACTGGAAGATGGTCTGCGCATTCTGCACGGCCAGGCGGGCACCAACATCACCCGGGATTAAGCAGCACAATATTAACGACTATCAACCAATTATTTGCGCTTTCTTACTTTGTACCCTGCTCGTGGGAAGGCGCCTAACATGAGGATCTCATCATGGCTTTCAATCTACGTAACCGTAACTTCCTGAAACTCCTGGACTTCACACCACGTGAAATTCAACACCTGCTGGATTTGTCCATGGAGCTGAAAAAAGCCAAATACAACGGCTATGAGCAGCCCCGCCTGAAAGGCAAAAACATTGCGCTGATCTTTGAAAAAACCTCCACTCGCACCCGTTGTGCCTTTGAAGTGGCAGCATTTGACCAGGGCGCCCAGGTTTCTTACTTGGGCCCCAGCGGCTCTCAAATCGGTCATAAAGAATCGATGAAAGACACCGCTCGCGTACTGGGCCGCATGTATGACGGCATCGAATACCGCGGCTTTGGCCAGTCCATCGTCGAAGAGCTGGGCGCTCACGCTGGTGTACCGGTCTGGAACGGTCTGACCGACGAGTTCCACCCGACTCAGATCCTGGCAGATTTCCTGACCATGTTAGAGCACGGCCGTGGCAAACAACTGCACGAAATCCGCTTTGCTTACCTTGGTGATGCGCGCAACAACATGGGCAACTCTCTGATGGTCGGCGCAGCGAAAATGGGCATGGACATTCGTCTGGTTGCACCAAAACAGTACTGGCCGGAAGAGAGTCTGGTGGCGGAATGCCGCGATATCGCCGCTGCAACTGGCGCCAAAATCACCCTGACCGAAGACGTGAAAGAAGGCGTAGAGGGTTGTGACTACCTGTACACCGACGTCTGGGTCTCCATGGGCGAAGCCAAAGAAGCCTGGGCTGAGCGCATCAATCTGATGCTGCCTTACCAGGTCAATATGGAGGTCATCAAGGCCACAGGTAACCCACATGTCAAATTCATGCACTGTCTGCCGGCGTTCCACGGTGAAGACACCACCGTCGGTAAAGAACTGGCACAAGAGTACCCTGTGCTGAAACAAGGTTGTGAAGTCACCGACGACGTGGTTGAGTCCGACTATTCGATCGTTTTCGACGAAGCAGAGAACCGCATGCACACCATCAAGGCCATCATGGTGGCGACATTAGGTGACTGATCCTTCACAGACTCACGGCACGGAAAAAATGCGGGCGGCACGCAGGACCCAAACCCTCAATCCGACCTGAATAAAGTCCGCATTTTTTTTCATTCTCAGCTCGCATAACGCGGCGCCATCGGCGCCGCTTTTTCTTATGTGCCAAATGTTTAAAAGCGCAGAAAAACCCAGCAAAATCTCGCATAAAATTCCATAAAATGAATACTTTAGCCAAGGTATTGCAAGGCGGGATTTAGCGCGTATAATCCTTCGCAATTTGTCTACAGAGTGATGAAAAATGACCCGGTCCGCTTACGACAACTCGTTGTCTCGCCCACGCCCGAATGCGGCGTTGACGGCCGTGTTATTTTTTATTGCTGATCATGATTGAAGCCTCCTATTTCAGGGGGCTTTTTTTTGGCCGTAAGTTAATGGAGGAAGACACGCCATGGCGCATTCGTTGTTCAACAAACACATCATCTCCATTCCAGAGCTGAGCCGCAGCGAACTGGAACTGATTGTCGATACCGCAGCCCAAATCAAAGCGGAACCCCGCCCGGAACTGCTGAAAAACAAAGTGGTCGCAAGCTGCTTTTTTGAGCCGTCCACCCGCACTCGCCTGTCATTTGAAACCGCCGTCCAGCGTCTGGGTGGCAGTGTGATTGGCTTTGACAACGGCGGTAACACCTCACTGGCGAAGAAAGGCGAAACGCTGGCCGACTCGGTCCAGGTGATCGCCTCTTACGTCGATGCGTTTGTCATGCGTCATCCGCAAGAAGGTGCAGCCCGTCTGGCGTCTGAGTTTTCTGCCGGCGTGCCGGTGATCAACGGTGGTGATGGTGCCAATCAGCATCCGACCCAAACGCTGTTGGATCTGTTCTCGATTTACGAGACTCAGGGCACCCTAGACAACCTCAACGTTGCGTTTGTCGGTGATCTGAAATACGGCCGTACCGTGCATTCCCTGACTCAGGCGCTGTCCAAGTTCAACAACGTGCGTTTCTTCTTCATCGCGCCGGAAGTGCTGGCGATGCCGGATTACATCTGCGAAGAACTCGACGAGCACGGCATCCGCTACAGCCTGCACACCAGCATTGAAGAAGTGGTGCCGGAGCTGGATATTCTCTACATGACCCGGGTTCAGAAAGAACGCTTCGATGAGTCTGAATACGCCCACATGAAGTCAGCCTACATTCTGACAGCGGAAACGCTTAAAGAAGCGCGCAGTAATCTGAAAGTTCTGCACCCGTTGCCACGGGTGGACGAAATTACCACCGACGTCGACAAAACCCCGCACGCCTATTATTTCGAGCAGGCCGAAAACGGGGTCTACGCACGCCAGGCACTGCTGGCGCTGGTTATGAATGAAAATCTGTAAGCGGGAGGAGAGATAAACATGGTCAAACAAAATCAATTGCAGGTTGAAGCGATTCGCCACGGTTCCGTCATCGATCACGTACCCGCCAACATCGGGATAAAGATCCTTCAGTTGTTCCGCATGCACGAGCACTGCGAGCGCATTACCATTGGCCTGAACCTGCCCTCATCGGCACTTGGACACAAAGATCTGATCAAAATTGAAAACGTCTTTCTGACCAAAGATCAGGCCAATCAGCTGGCGCTGTATGCCCCGCATGCCACCGTGAACCAGATTGAAGACTATCAGGTGGTCAACAAGCTGACCTTGACCTTGCCGGCGCGGATTGACGGTGTGTTCGCCTGCCCGAACAGCAACTGCATCTCACACGGTGAACCGGTAGAAAGCCGATTCAAAGTGCAGCAAAAAAGCGATAACGTGCAGCTAAAATGCCACTATTGTGAAAAAGTATTCTCACGCGAAATCATGACTGAATCGCGCTGAGCCTGCCCTGTCAGGCGTCTCCCATCCGCCTGACCAACTCGGTTGGATAGTTATGCCCAGCAGGGAATAATTATCCAACCACATCAGAATAATTCACCATTTTATCGGCAATATTATAGATTTTTATTTGGTGATCTCATTCAAAAAGCCACACATTATTTGATGGTAAACTCTTCAGCACAATAATAATTAAGCCATCACCAGTATGGTTCAGCCTCTATCCGGTCAGCTCCACAATGGAAGGAGTTTATTACCCACAAGGATGGATATTATTCAGTAACGTCTTAACCAAGGAGTTGCCCGTGAACGATATAATGCACCCCGAGGCATTGGGCACCGCAGATGATCACACGCTTGCCACCGCCTGCAAACGGCTATTACAACAACAGAGTTTCAGTACCCAGAACGAACTGCGCGAAAAGCTGATCGACATTGGCTACGAAGGGATCAGCCAGTCGACGGTCTCTCGCCTGCTGTCACAGCTTGGCGTCGTCAAAGTCCAGAATGCCTGCGGCAAAAAAGTGTACTGCATCACGGTCGAAAACGCCCCGGTGCGGGTTGAGTCTTCGATCGCCTCACAAATCGAATTCATCACCCACAACCAGTCCATCGTGGTGGTCAAAACCCACCCCGGCAGTGCTCAGTTAGTGGCTCGTCTGGTTGACATCGATCCCCATACCGAAATTCTTGGCACCGTAGGCGGTAACGATACGGTGATCATCATCCCCAAAGACACCGACCGCATTGACGCTTGCGAACGGGTAGTCAAAGCCCGCCTGGGCGTGATGTAACGTAAAACCGCAGCCCATGCTGCGGTTTTTTGATCTCTCGATTAACCCGCGTATGAAACTAATTCGTCACCTCAGCGGTCTGAATGAAAGAGTCCCGGCGTTTGCCGAGTGAGTTTAACTCCACCGCACTTGGGTATAACATACCCGGTAAGTCTTACATTTGGCCCGGTTATATGCGCTACGCAATTTCACTGTTACTGTTTGTTTTTTCATTGCTTTCTTTACCGGCTCACGCGTCGTTGTTCAACAACAGCAACACGCCGAGCTTTGGTGCCAGCAACAACACCTTTGTCCCGGTCGATCAGGCCTTCCCTTTCCGCTTTGAACAAGAGGGCAACCGGGTTTATCTCGACTGGCAGGTTAAGCCGGACTATTACCTCTATCAGGAGCGGATTTCCGTCTCCGGGGATAAGGTCGCGGTCGGCTCGATTGAGATGCGCGAAGGTCAGCCCTACGAGGACGAGTTCTTCGGTCAGGTGAAAATCTATACAACGCCGATCATGATCGAAGTGCCGCTGAGTCAGTACCAAGACGGCGCACAACTGATGGTGCAGTATCAAGGCTGTGCCAAAGCCGGGTTCTGTTATCCACCGGAAACCCGGATCGTTAAACTACAACCGTTTAGCGACACCGCCGCGACGACAACACCATCGGTTGTCAGCACGCCAGACCCGCAGGTAACGCCGCTCGACACCGCAGTCATCACTCAGGACGCTCCCCAATCGCAAGAGAGCAGCCTGGCCGGCGCTCTGGCCGATAACTGGTGGACGCCGTTGCTGTTTCTTGCCCTTGGCGTGGGCCTGGCATTTACCCCGTGTGTGCTGCCGATGTACCCGATCCTGACCAGTATTGTGCTCGGCAGTGGCAAGCTCAGCCATAAACGCGCACTGGGGCTGGCCTTCGTCTATGTCCAGGGCATGGCCCTGACCTACACCCTGCTCGGTCTGGTGGTCGCCTCGGCCGGAATGCAATTTCAGGCAGCGATGCAACACCCGTACGTCTTAATTACTCTGAGCGGGTTGTTTGTTGCACTGGCACTGTCGATGTTTGGTGTTTATACCCTGCAACTGCCGAGTGCCCTTCAGACCTGGCTCAACAACCTCAGTAACAAGCAACAGGGCGGCAGCAGTGCCGGTGTGTTTGCCATGGGCGCCATCTCTGGACTGGTGTGTTCACCTTGCACTACGGCGCCCCTGTCCGGCGCCTTGCTGTACGTCGCCCAAAGCGGGGATTTACTGACGGGTGCGGTCGCCCTGTACGCTCTGGCGATGGGCATGGGGATCCCGCTGATTTTGGTCGCCGTGTTTGGCAACAAACTGCTGCCAAAAGCCGGCAACTGGATGGAACGAGTGAAAACCTTGTTTGGCTTTGTTTTGCTGGCGGCACCGCTGTTCCTGCTGGAACGCATTCTTCCCTCAGCATGGAGCACCACGCTGTGGTCTCTGCTCGGCATCGCCGCATTCAGCTGGCTGTATCACCTTAAGAACAACCTGACTTTCGGGGGATGGAAGCAAAGCCTGATCGGCGTGGTGGCCATTCTGGGTCTGCTGGCCTCTGCCCAGCCGCTGCTCAGTCACTGGCTGGGCGAGGGCTCTGGGCAGTTGCAAGCTCAGCCCAGCATCAGCTTTAAACGCATCGCCAGCGTGGAGGATCTGAATCGTGAACTGGCGGCGGCAAAAGCGGCGGGCAAACCTGTGATGCTCGATTTCTACGCCGACTGGTGTGTGGCTTGTAAGGAGTTTGAAAAGTACACCTTCCATGACCCGGCGGTGGAAGCCAAACTCAAAGACTTTGTGCTGTTGCAGGCTGATGTGACCAAAAGCCTGCCCGACGACATCGCACTGCTCAAACAGATGGATGTGCTGGGATTACCAACCATTGAGTTCTGGAACGCCGCAGGGGAACGGGTATCAAACGCACGCCTGACCGGTTTTGTCAAAGCGGCGCCATTTTTAGACCACCTCAACGCGCATCAGCTCTAACCTGCCCGGTACCCGCAGATGTGACCTGACGGTCGCTTTAAACGTCTGCGGGTCGGTTTCTCTCAAGCGTTCACTATAAAAGTCGATTCAGTTCAGACTTTTAGCGGATAGATATTGTCCACCAGCGGGATCGGGACAATAATTTCTTTAACCAAAATGTCAAAAGTAATTAACGTCATGGATTCGACTTACACCATCATCATTGCCGACGACCATCCTTTGTTCCGGAACGCCTTATTTCAGTCCGTTCATATGGCCGTCAGCGGAGCCAATCTGCTGGAAGCGGATTCCCTCGACGCTCTGCTCAATCTGCTGGCCCGTGAAGACGAACCGGATCTGTTACTGCTCGACCTGAAAATGCCTGGTGCCAACGGCATGTCCGGCCTGATCCAATTACGGGCGGAATACCCGGATTTACCGATTGTGGTGGTGTCCGCCAGTGAAGAACCGGCGGTCGTCACTCAGGTGAAAAGCTACGGCGCGTTCGGTTTTATTCCCAAATCCAGCGACATGCGCGAGTTGGTCAGTGCCTTGAATCAGGTTCTGGCGGGTGACCCGTTCTTCCCGGAAGGCCTGCTGACCAGTAATGCCGCCTGCAACGATCTGGCGGAGAAAATCGCCACCCTGACCCCGCAACAGTATAAAGTGCTGGGAATGCTCTCAGACGGGCTGCTCAACAAACAAATTGCTTACGAACTTAATGTGTCTGAAGCCACCATCAAAGCGCACATGACCGCCATTTTCCGCAAGCTCGGGGTCAAAAATCGGACCCAGGCCGTCATCCTGCTCAATGAACTGGGAGAGGTTTAAGACGCCTCTTCCTCTGGCAGACGCAAACCGACTTTAATGACATCACCGTCCGCCACCTCGGCAATCACCCAGTACAGTCCGTTCCATTCAAAGTGATCGCCGATCACCGGGGTCGAACCCAGTTGCTGATGCACCAGATCCGTCAGGCTCATACTCTGGCTCTCTTCATCCAGCTCCAGCCCATACAACCCTGCCACATCGCTCAACTGCGTCGCCCCATCGAGGAAGAAATCGCCGAAGAAACGCACCAGTTCCGGTTTTTCCGGCGCTTCACTGAACAACTGACTGAGCGCCTCAAGATCTTTCTCCTGCGCCAGCACACACAGAACGTCATTCTCATGCAACTTGGAGCTGCCGCTCGGGTGAATCAACTGCCGTTCGCGGAAAATCGCCGCAATCCGCGTTCCCTCAGGCATAAACAGCGAACGCAGCGGCTCACCGATGTACCACTTTTCCGGTTTCATTTTGTACACGAACAGTTCCCACTCACTGGTCGGGAAGATCTCCACGCCGGTCCGTGAGACTGGCTCTGGCCGCGGAGGCAGTTCGACTTTGGCTTTCGCGGCGGCTTTGGTCAGAGTCCCCCCCTGCAGGAACAGCGAGACTAAGACGACGAAAAACGCCAGATTAAAGTACAGCTGCGCATCCGGTAGCCCGGCCATCATCGGGAACACCGCCAGAATGATCGGCACCGCTCCGCGCAGCCCCACCCAGGAAATAAACCATTTCTCGCGCGGTTTGAAACGGAACGGCGCCAGGCTGATCCACACCGACAGCGGGCGGGCAAACAGAATCATACCAAAAGCCAACGCCAGGCCCGGCAGCAGAATATCGAGCAGGTTGGATGGGGTCACCAACAGTCCCAGGACCAGGAACATGCCGATCTGGCTCAGCCAGGTCATGCCATCCAAGACATTGAGAATCGAATATTTTCCCTGAGTGGGTTTGTTGCCCAAATACAAACCAACCAGATAAATCGCCAGAATACCGCTGCCCCCCAGAGCATTGGTGCTAGCAAAGATGATCAGGCCGACACTGACGGTCAGAATCGAATACAACCCGTCCGGCAGTTTGCTGTGATTGATCACCCGCCACAGCCCCCAACCACCGGCCAGGCCCATCAGCGCGCCGATGCCGAACTGCTTGACAAAACTGAGTGCCAGAAAGCCTGCGCTCAACTCTGCGCCCGGCTGGCCGAGAATCGCAATCAGCGTTACGGTCAGAAACACCGCCATCGGGTCATTGGTTCCCGATTCAATCTCCAGCGTTGCTCCGACCCGTTCGTTGAGGCTGCGCCCTTTAAGCAGCGAAAACACCGCCGCGGCGTCGGTTGAGCCGACAATCGCCCCAACCAGAATCCCCTGCAACGGATGCAAGTCAAACAGCCAGGTGGCCATCAAGCCAGTCAAGACGGTGGTGATCGCCACCCCGAGCGTCGCCAGCGACACCGATGGCCACAAGGCCACGCGAAAGCTGGACACCCGGGTACGCATCCCACCATCGAGCAAAATCACCGCCAGCGCCAGGTTACTGACCAGATACGCCACGGAGTAATCATCAAACAGAATGCCCCCCGGTCCGTCTTCCCCGGCCAGCATACCGACCACCAGGAACAGAAACAGGATTGGTATACCCAACTTGGATGACACCGGGCTGAGTAACACACTCAAAGCGATCAGCCAGGCGCCGATCAAAAAGAAACTGTTAATTGTCGTTGCGTCCACGCGTTCTCCCTTTATTGTTTTTGTTGAGTGAGTGAGCGCCGAACGGCGGATCACCGTTCACCACTGACGAATGACATTATATCGTGCCAGCCCTCTAACAGAGAATCCATCCGGTTTGAATTATGTAAAAACTTTATGCAGCCGTTTGGACAGTATCGTTATTAGACCTTTGGCTAATTTAACACCACATTAACATCGTTATTTTTTATCAATCAAACCCAATCAGCTGAAATTAAATACAATTTTATTAATCTACGCACGACTAAAGTTGAAAAGAGTAATCGACATCAGCTTGCTATTGTAGAGACTGAAACACTTTTTTAACAAACAACCTCGTAAGGAGACGGCAATGGCGTTTGAAAGTGAAGAAAGAGCCAAGGCCTATTGGAGCAAGAACGTCAAACTGATGACCATGCTGATGGTGATTTGGTTTGTCGTGTCTTTTGGCTGCGGCATCTTATTTGTCGATGAACTCAACCAATTCCAACTGGGCGGCTACAAACTGGGTTTCTGGTTTGCGCAGCAAGGATCGATATACGCCTTTTTGGTGATTATCTTCTACTACGCGTGGAAAATGCGTCAGATTGACCGCGAATTCAACGTGGATGAGTAAGGAGCTTTAGAGATGGATCTTAAAACAATTACATATCTCGTGGTCGGCGCCACCTTCCTGCTGTACATCGGTATCGCCATCTGGGCCCGAGCCGGTTCCACTAAAGAATTCTACGTCGCTGGCGGCGGGGTCAACCCGATCGCCAACGGCATGGCCACGGCGGCCGACTGGATGTCAGCGGCCTCGTTTATTTCCATGGCTGGCCTGATCGCCTTTATGGGTTACGGTGGTTCGGTCTTCCTGATGGGCTGGACGGGCGGCTACGTTCTGTTGGCTCTCTTACTGGCACCGTACCTGCGTAAATTTGGCAAGTTCACAGTACCGGAATTTGTCGGTGAGCGTTTCTACTCCAAAACCGCTCGCGTGGTGGCCGTAGCGTGTCTGATTATCGCGTCTGTGACCTATGTTATCGGTCAGATGAAAGGCGTGGGTGTTGCGTTTGGTCGCTTCCTGGAAGTGGACTACGCGACCGGCCTTGGCATCGGGATGTGTATCGTCTTCATCTACGCCGTTCTGGGCGGGATGAAAGGCATCACCTACACGCAGATTGCTCAATATTGCGTCCTCATTCTGGCGTACACCATTCCAGCAATATTCATCTCTCTGCAACTGACCGGGAATCCACTGCCGCAGATCGGGCTGGGCAGCACCATGGCGGGCACCGATCAGTATCTGCTTGACCGGCTGGATCAGGTGGTGACCGAACTCGGCTTCAGTCAATATACCACCCAGGTGCGCGGTGACACACTCAACATGTTTGTCTACACCATGTCTCTGATGATCGGTACTGCTGGCCTGCCACACGTGATCATCCGTTTCTTCACGGTCCCGAAAGTGCGCGACGCGCGTACTTCTGCTGGCTGGGCACTGGTGTTTATTGCGATTCTGTACACCACCGCCCCTGCTGTGGCTGCCATGGCACGCCTTAATCTGATGGATACGGTCAACCCGGCTCCGGGACAGCATCTGGTGTATGACGAACGTCCGGCTTGGTTTAAAAACTGGGAGACCACCGGGTTATTAAAATTTGAAGACAAAAATGGTGATGGCGCCATCCAGTACACTTCCAACGCAGACACCAATGAATTGAAAGTGGACAACGACATAATGGTACTGGCCAACCCGGAAATCGCCAAACTGCCAAACTGGGTGATTGCTCTGGTGGCCGCAGGGGGCCTGGCTGCCGCACTATCGACCGCAGCCGGTTTGTTGCTGGCGATCTCATCCGCCATTTCCCATGACCTGATCAAAGGGGTGATCAACCCGAACATTTCCGAGAAGAAAGAGCTGCTCGCCAGCCGGATATCCATGGCCGTGGCCATTGCGGTCTCTGGCTACCTCGGCTTGCATCCGCCGGGCTTTGCCGCCGGTACGGTAGCGCTGGCCTTCGGCCTGGCCGCTTCCTCTATCTTCCCGGCCTTGATGATGGGTATCTTCAGCAAGAACATCAACAAAGAAGGGGCGATCGCCGGCATGATCACCGGTATCGGCATCACACTGTTCTACGTCTTCCAGCACAAAGGGATCCTGTTCATTCCGGAATGGACATATCTGGAAAGCTGGGGCAGCAACTGGTTCCTCGGCATTGAACCGAACGCCTTTGGTGCCATCGGTGCGGTGTTTAACTTTATCGTCGCCTTCGCGGTCTCGAAAGTGACCACCGAAACGCCACAGGAAGTTAAAGATCTGGTTGAGCATGTTCGTGTACCGGTTGGTGCCGGCGAAGCACAATCACACTAATTAACGACCCATCACACAAAAGCCCCTTCGGGGGCTTTTTTCTTCGCCCTGATCGCGTATGTTAGCGCCATAGCTGTTGTTGCAAGGAAGCCAAACATGTTCAAAAACAAGCACTTTATTATTGCTCTGTTGATCGCCCCTATCTTATCGATCATCGCTTATTTCGGCACCGATATGGCGGTGAGCGAAAAAGCTCAACCAGCACAGGAAGGAGCCACTTACAAACTGGCCAGCAAATCCAACTGCCGCTACACCAGTGGTCTGTGCGACATGGAAAATGGGGATTTTAAAGTCCAGTTCCGCTCGGAGCATCTTGGCAAACAGCAACTGGACCTGTCGCTGAAAGCCGACTATCCGCTGGAAGGCGTTAAGGTATCCCTGGTTAATCACCCGGATCAGACCGCGGCACCAGTCGATATGCAACGCAGTGATGACAGCGCGCAGCACTGGACCATTACCCTGCCAGCCCCAAGCAGCGACACAAGCCGTCTGCGAGTGGCTATCTCTGCCAACGGCACCACGTATTTCGGCGAAACCGAGACCGACTTTGTGGTGTACCAGACACTGCTCGACGACAAGCAGCGCAACTGACTTCCCGAGCCGGGTTTGGCACCCGGCCTGTTACACCACCCGGTTGAGGATCGCGCGCAATTTAAGCGGCTTGACCGGTTTGGCCAAAAAACCAAAACCATTCGACTCAATCGCATCCAGCATATCCTGTGTGCGATCGGCACTAATGATCACACCGGCAAAACGCGCTCCGAGCCGTAAACGACACTGCTGCAAAACTTCCAACCCGGTACGGCCATTATCCAGACGGTAGTCCGACAAGATCACATCCGGCACCCAGCCGTCTTCCAGCGCTCTGAGGCTCTGAACCAGATCGAGTGCGGTGCGCACATCGCAGCCCCAGCGGCCAAGCAGATTGTCCATTCCGACCAGAATGTCCTCTTCATTGTCGACACACAAGACACGCAGATGCGCCACGCTACTCGGCTCAGCCAAGCTCGGTGCCACCACAGGGGCAATACGCTCAGCACGATCTAAGGTGATGGAGAAGACACTGCCGCGGCCCGGCCACGAGCGCATGGATATCTGATGACCAAGCACATGAGCGATCCCTTTGGAGATCGCCAGCCCAAGCCCGAGCCCCTGATCAGAGCGCACGCTACTCGCACGGGTAAACTCTTCGAAGATCATCTGTTGCTTGTCTTCATCGATACCGGTGCCGTTGTCCCATACCTCAATCCGCACCTGTTGCCCACAGCGGCGCACGCCGAGCACCACTTTGCCGTGCGGATTGTAACGAAACGCGTTGGTCAGAAAGTTCTGCACCACCCGCCGGAGCAATTTGGGATCGGAGTTGACAAACAGCCCGGATGGGATCAGCGTAAAGTCGATCCCTTGCTGCCTGGCCAGCGCACTGAATTCGGCATCCAGATTAGCCAGTACATCCCGCAGCGCAAAAGCGTGCATGTGGATCTCCAGTTTGCCGGACTCCAGACGCGAGATATCCAGCAGATCGCCGATAAGATCCTCCGCGGCGCCAAGCGCACTTTCAATGTGCAGGGCCAGCGTCCGACTGTCATCCTCTTTGGCCACTTCAGAAAGCGACGAAGCAAACAGCCTCGCGGCGTTCAGCGGCTGCATCAAATCATGGCTCACCGCCGCCAGAAAACGAGATTTGGACTTGGACTCCAGGTCCGAACGCTGCGTTGCGGCCACCAGCTTCTTGTTGAGCTGCTCCAGCTCCTGCGTCCGCTCGTGCACACGCTCTTCGAGCGTTTCATTGGCGTCTTTGAGCGCCTGCTCCGCCTCCCGGAACACCGTAATGTCGGTAAAACTCATCACAAAGCCGCCGCCCGGCATCGGATTCCCCTGAACTTCAATCACCCGGCCATCCGGTCTGACCCGCGAAGAGGTGTGTCGGGTCCCCTGCTCCAAGTGATACACCCGGCGCCGGACATGGTCTTCGGGGTCGCCCGGGCCACACAAACCTTGTTCGGCATTGTGGCGAATTACGTCCGCAATCGGCCGCCCGACCTGAATCAGACCGGGCGGGAATTCAAACAATTCCAGATAGCGCTGGTTCCAGGCTACCAGCCGCAGCTGTTTATCGACCACCGCAATGCCCTGACCGATGTGTTCAATCGCCCCTTGCAGCAAGCCCCGGCTAAAATCGTACAGCTCGGAGGCTTCATCAACGATGGTCGCCACTTCTTCCAGCTGCATATTTCTGCCTTGCAGCGCCGAAGTAAGCACCAACTTAGCAGAAGAGGCACCAAACACCCCAGCCAACACCCGTTCGGTATGGCGGATCAGCGTCGAAGGGGCTTGCTGATTAGGCAGCAGGGTTTCACGCTGCTGGCTCCAGTACTGACGAAACGCACTGCGCACCCGATGGCGACCAACAAAACGGGACGCCAGCATTTCCAGCTCCGCAATCGTCACCCGGCTCTGATACAAACTGATGTTTTCCGATTCTGGCAACGGCGCGCCGACAAAGGTGGCGGACTGCAGGCGTTCACTCAGACTCGGACGCGTCAGTAAGGAGACCACCACGTAACAGGCCGCATTGGCGGCCACGCTCAACACCATGCCCCAGTCCGACGGACGCAGTCCCCAGTCATCAAGCAACTGAGGCGGCGCGATCATCCACAGCAGCAGATTTGACTCAGCGCTGCCGGCCAGCATGTCGGTCTGGCTCATCAGCGTGACCAGCCACAAGGCGAACCCGACCGCCAGACCCACGTACACCCCTTTGCGGTTACCCTGCCGCCAGTACATCCCGCCCAGCAGCGCCGGCGCAAACTGGGTGATCGCGGCAAACGAGAGAAAACCTATCGCAGACAGTGAGTGAATACTTCCCAATACCTGATAAAAGCCCCACGCGCCCATCAGTAGCAAGAGGATCAGCGCGCGGCGGATGATCAGCAATAATCCGGAGAAGTGGCGGTAATTGCGCTGCGAGAGACGCATTCGCCGCAGCAGCAACGGCATCACCAGATCATTCGACACCATGATCGCCAGTGCGATAGTCGAGACAATCACCATACCACTCGCCGCCGATGTGCCGCCAAGAAACGCCAGCAAAGCAATGTCGCTAGCCCCAACCAGCATCGGCACGCTGATGACGTAGGTATCCGCCGGGCTGCCGCTCAGTAATCCCTGTCCGACCCAGGCGATCGGCAGCACAAACACCCCCATCAGGATCAGATAGAGCGGAAACAACCAGCGCGCGGTATGCAAGTCCTGACCCCGCTCATTTTCCACCACCATGGTGTGAAACTGGCGCGGCAGACAGAAGATCGCCATGATGGTGAGAAAAGTATGGATCAGCAGCGTCGGAATATTGGGCGCCTGATAGGTATCGCTGGCAATCTGCGCCAGATTGATGTCCTGACGACTGAGCGCCAGATAGACAATGAACACCCCCACCACCAAAAAAGCCACCAATTTGACAATCGACTCGAATGCGATTGCCATCATCATGCCGCGATGGTGTTCGGTATTATCGATATGTCGGGTACCAAACAGCATGGTAAATATCGCCAGCGCGATCACCACAAACCAGGAAACCTGATAGTTCTCATAACCATATTGAGTGGTCAGATCGGGCGCGATGATTTCCAGTCCCATCATGATACCGCGCAGCTGCAAGGCAATGTACGGCAGGATACCGACCACCGCGATCAGAGTGACCGCCACCGCCAGCCCCTGAGATTTGCCATAGCGGGCGGCAATGAAATCGGCAATCGAGGTAATGTGCTCGCGCTTGGCGATCAAGATCAGCCGGGCAATGACACGCCAGAACAGCGTAAACACGATCACCGGGGCGAGATAGATCGGCAAAAACGACCAGGGGTTGTTGCTCGCCTGACCGACCGTGCCATAAAACGTCCATGAGGTACAGTACACCGCGATCGACAAGCTGTAGATCCACGGGCGCCATTTCGCCAACCAGTGACTCTGCCGGTCGCCGTACCAAGCGACCATAAACAGCAGCACCAGGTACATCAGCGAAACCGGGATAACTATCCATCCTTGCATCAGATATCCTTGCAGCTGGGTAAGAAAAAACCTCCCCGCGAGCCATGCCGCTCAGGAGGAGGTTTCATTTAACAAAGTCTGCTCAATGATCTCAATCGCTTGAGTCTAATTCTGTGCTTTGGCCTCCGCTTTCTCTGCCATGCCATCGTGCACTGACCCGGGATGTTCCTCCACTCGAATCAACAGCGCCAAGGCGCCCATGGCTGCCATGGCCCAGAATACGCCAGCGCCCCATTGCTCGTAACCCCACCCGCTCAAGGTGGTCATCAGCGCAATAAAGGCGCCGAGAGGAATCGCATTGTACAGCGCTTGCAGTGCCACCATCTTATGTGGCTCAGCATGCTGAATGTACTGGATGGCAGCAATGTGTGCGATGGCAAACGTCACCCCGTGCAGCAGTTGTATCATCACCAGCGCGGCGATCGCGGTCGTCGACGCCGTCATCCCCCAGCGCGCCATCACCCCCAGCGCGGCCACCACAAACATCGCCCGTAGCGACCAGCCGGCAAACAAGCGTTTACTGCCCGCAAACAACAGCACTTCTGCGGCTACGCCCAGGCTCCATAAATAGCCAATGACGGCCTCGGAATGACCCGCTTCTTTCCAGTAAATCGAGCTGAACGCGTAATACGCGGCGTGACTTCCCTGCAACAGCGCCACCAATAGCAGAAACTTAACCACTGGCCATTCGCACAGCAACTGGCCGAGTTTCGGTCGTGGTTGATGGCTTGTCTGCTGAGTGACCGGCATCGGTGTCGGGTGACGCACCGCCACCAAAATCGAAAACGCGACCCCAACCAGCGCAGTGTAAATGATCATATTGGCGCCGTAGAGTTTGACCAGATAGCCCACCGCCAGCGAGCCAGCAATAAACGCAACGGAGCCCCACAAACGAGTCCGGCCGTAATCGAGCATCTTCAGGCGCGCGTAGTAATTCGCCATCGCGTCGGACAATGGCACAATCGGCCCACAGCAGAGGTTAAACAGCACCGTAGCCAAAGCCATCATCCAGAAACTGCCGCCGGTAAAGAGGTGAAAGACAACAAACGCCAACGCGGCCACGCTCAAGCCACGCAGCGCCGGGATCAGATGCTCCGCCTTGTGAATACGAGGGGTGAGCACCAGATTCGCCACACAGCGCGTAGCAAAACCGAGCCCCATCAGCACACCGACGTCGGCCGCCGATACCCCCTGATCTTTAAACCACAACGCCCAAAACGGCAGATAGACCCCGTACGCAAAGAAAAAACCGATGAAGTATTGGGAAATCCAGCCGTACGGAGAGGGCTTCAACATGTCTAAGATCCTGAAAAAATGAGCGATAAAAACCTCAATATTATGAGTGCGAGTAGCTTGAACAAAAAGGGAATATTACGCAACGAACTGTTTCCCTATTCGATACGCTGCCACGACATTAGACCAAAGTCGTCTGGAGGCATTGGCAGGATTTGTCACACTTGAATGAGTCCTTTATTTCGGTTGCGTCTATGCCAGATAAATTCAATATGCAGTCTCCGCCGTTTGACCGGCTGAGCGCCAGCCAGCAGCAAACACTGCGCAGTTCACTCGACGTAGCTTACTTCCGTGCGCGCGAATCTCTGCTCAAAGCCGATAGAGCCAGCGACTACCTGTACATACTGATCAAAGGGGTGGTGGAAGAGCGCAGCGCCGATGGCAACGAGATTTTTGCGCATTACGCCAACGACGATTTGTTTGACGTGCGAGCGATGTTTGACGAACAGGCACGCCATCAGTACGTGGCACTGGAAGACACCCTCGCCTACCTGTTACCCAAAGCGGTGTTCCTTGAGCTTTATCACAGCAACGGCCAGTTCGCGGCTTATTTTGACAATAACCTCGCCCGGCGTCAGGAGCTGATAGAAGCCGCTCAGCAGCAGCAAAACCTGGCCGAATTCATTCTGACCAAAGTCGACGCTTCGATCTATCATCCTCCAATGATTCTAGAGCCGGATCAACCGCTGAATCAAGTGACCCAGCAACTCAAAGCGCGTGGGGCAGACGCCGCACTGGTGCGTCTCAACGACTCGGATATCCGTTTGCTCGATCAGCCTGGTGCTCATCATCCGTATGCCATCGTCACGCGAACCAACCTGCTGCACGCCGTAATGTTGGACGGCCATACGCAGGACACACCAGTTGGGCGCATCGCCACTTTCCCGGTGTTTCACGTCGAAAAAGGCGATTTCCTGTTTAATGCCCTGATCACCATGACGCGTAACCGAATGAAGCGCCTGATGGTCACCGACGGCCAGGACGCCGTCGGCATGCTCGATATGACCCAGATACTCAGCGCCTTCTCGACCCACTCGCACGTGCTGACACTGAGTATTGCCCGCGCCAGCAGCGTGGAGGAACTGGCGCTGGCCTCCAACCGTCAGCGTCAGTTGGTTGAAAGCCTTTTGAAAAACGGCATCCGCACTCGCTTTATCATGGAGCTGATTTCGGCCGTCAATGAACAGATCATTGAAAAAGCATTTGAGCTGGTAGTGCCACCGGCACTGCACGATCACTGTTGCATGTTGGTGCTCGGGTCCGAAGGACGGGGCGAGCAGATCTTAAAAACCGATCAGGACAACGCCCTGATCATCAAAGACGGTCTGCAATGGCATCAATGTCAGGCCGTGATGGAAACGCTCACTCACACCCTGGTGCAGCTTGGTTACCCGCTCTGTCCAGGCAAAGTGATGGTCAATAATCCCAAATGGGTCAAGAGTCAGAGCGAATGGCAAGCCACCCTGTCCACTTGGATCGAACGGGCACAACCGGAATCCGTGATGGATCTGGCCATCATCGCTGATGCCCATGCCGTCGCTGGCAACCGCCAGCTTCTGGAGCCGGTCGCCGCGCACCTGCGCGAGCGCATGAAAAACCGCATGCTGGTGCTGTCTGAGTTTACCCGCCCCGCACTGCAGTTCTCAGTGCCCCTAAGCTTGTTTGGCAACGTAAAAACAGACAAAGACGGGCTGGACATCAAACGGGGCGGGATTTTCCCGGTGGTGCACGGCATTCGTGCTCTGGCACTGGAATACGCGCTGCCGGAGAAAAACACTTTTGAACGGATTGATGCCTTGCGCCGCAAACGGATTCTGGAACCAGAGACGGCAGACAATCTCAGCGAAGCATTGAAGTTGTTCTTTAAACTGCGCTTGGCTCAGCAGTTGTCGACCCACAGTATCGACAACCATATCGACCCCAATCACCTCGACCGCACTGAGCGTGACTTGTTGCGCCACAGCCTGCACGCGGTGAAAAAATTTAAACAGTTCCTCGGCTATCACTACCAGATCCGGGACTGAGGAGCACTGACATGAACTGGCTGACACGCAAATACTGGTATCTGAGGCTTAAAGGCTCGGCCTATCGCCCCCTGTTTGGCCCACTCGACAAATCTGAATACGTCTCGCTGGATTGTGAAACCACCAGCCTCGATCCCGAGCGCGCCGAGCTGGTCACCATCGCAGCGACCAAAATCATCGACAACCGGGTGATCACCAGCCGGCCCTTTGAAGTCAAACTCAAAGCGCCGCAGTCGCTCGACTCCGGCTCCGTCAAAATCCACCATCTTCGTCATCAGGATCTGCACGACGGCATCAGAGAAAAAGATGCGCTGGTACGCCTGCTCGATTTCATCGGCAACCGGCCTCTGGTCGGCTATCACATCCGGTATGACAAACGCATTCTGGATCTGGCCTGTCGCCGTCAACTGGGATTCCCTTTACCCAACCCGGTGATTGAAGTCAGTCAGATCTACCACGACAAACTGGAGCAGCATTTGCCCAACGCTTATTTCGACCTCAGTCTGGATGCGATCTGCCACCACCTAGGTCTGCCGATTCAGCACAAACACGATGCGCTGCAGGATGCCATTTCCGCAGCGCTGGTCTACGTGCGCCTGACCAAAGGCGACCTGCCGAGCCTCAATTTCCCTTATGTCCGCTAACGCAGCGAGCCAGTGGGTCGATCCTGTTCGCAAAACTCGCTATAAGCCGCTGGTTTTTCAGCGTAAACGTCATTCTCATCCTAAAGTCTAATTGTCGAATCCGGTGCAGTGACAGACAGTTATACTACAGCAGATTTTCCTGCCGGCGGTTTGCGCCGGTTTCAAAAAAAGGATGTCTCAGAATTCACAAGGAGATACGTAATGAGTGAAGCCCACATTTATCCGGTCAAAGACAATATTAAAGCAACGACACATGCGGATAATGACACTTATCTGGCCATGTACCAGCAATCGGTGCACGACCCGGAAGGGTTCTGGAG
The DNA here is from genome assembly GCF_009904845.1 of Vibrio sp. V38_P2S17PM301. NCBI lineage: Bacteria > Pseudomonadati > Pseudomonadota > Gammaproteobacteria > Vibrionales > Vibrionaceae > Vibrio > Vibrio sp. V38_P2S17PM301. The sequence continues at coordinate 45,567 of NZ_WXWO01000034.1, forward strand.
AGAACACGGCAACATCGTCGACTGGATCAAGCCCTTTAGCAAAGTCAAACACACCTCGTTCGATACTGGCCATGTGGACATTCGCTGGTTCGAAGACGGCACACTGAACGTCTCCGCCAACTGTATTGACCGCCACCTGGCCGAGCGCGGCGACGACGTCGCGATCATCTGGGAAGGCGATGATCCGGCAGACGACAAAACGCTCACCTTCAACCAGTTACATCAGGAAGTGTGCCGTTTCTCCAACGCGCTCAAAGCGCAAGGAGTGAACAAAGGCGACGTGGTGTGTCTGTACATGCCGATGGTGCCGGAAGCGGCAGTCGCCATGCTGGCCTGTACCCGAATCGGTGCGGTGCACACCGTGGTGTTTGGGGGGTTCTCACCCGAAGCGCTGGCCGGGCGGATCATCGACTCGGACGCAAAAGTGGTGATCACAGCGGACGAAGGGGTGCGCGGTGGACGCGCGGTGCCACTGAAGAAAAACGTCGATGAAGCGCTCACCAACCCGGACGTGAAAACCATCAATAAAGTAGTAGTCCTCAAGCGCACCGGCGGCGACATCGACTGGCACGAGCATCGCGATGTCTGGTGGCACGCGGCCACATCCAGCGTGTCGGATCACTGCCCGCCCGAAGAAATGAAAGCCGAAGACCCGCTGTTTATCCTCTATACCTCAGGTTCGACTGGCAAACCGAAAGGGGTTTTGCACACCACCGGGGGTTACCTGGTGTACGCAACCATGACGTTCAAGTATGTGTTCGACTATCAGCCAGGCGAGACCTTCTGGTGTACCGCCGACGTCGGCTGGATCACCGGCCACACCTATCTGGTCTACGGCCCGCTGGCGAACGGGGCGAAAACCATCCTGTTTGAAGGCGTGCCCAACTACCCACGCACCAGCCGCATGAGTGAAGTGGTCGACAAACACCAGGTCAACATCCTCTACACCGCACCGACAGCCATCCGTGCGTTGATGGCCAAAGGCGACGAAGCGGTGAAAGGCACCCAACGTGACAGTTTACGTATCATGGGATCGGTCGGTGAACCGATCAATCCGGAAGCCTGGGAATGGTATTACAAAACCATCGGCAATGAACACTCGCCGATTGTCGATACCTGGTGGCAAACCGAGACCGGGGGCATTTTGATCACTCCCCTGCCAGGCGCCACCGAACTGAAACCCGGTTCGGCAACCCGTCCTTTCTTCGGCGTGCAACCGGCTCTGGTCGATAACATGGGCAACCTCATTGAAGGAGCCGCCGAAGGCAACCTGGTGATCCTCGATTCCTGGCCTGGGCAAATGCGCACTGTGTATGGTGATCATGACCGGTTTGAGCAGACTTACTTCTCCACCTTTAAAGGCATGTACTTTACCGGTGATGGTGCGCGTCGTGACGAGGATGGCTACTACTGGATCACCGGCCGGGTTGATGACGTGCTCAACGTATCCGGGCACCGCATGGGCACCGCCGAAATCGAGTCAGCGCTGGTCGCGCATGAAAAAATCGCGGAAGCGGCGATCGTCGGTATTCCACACGATATCAAAGGCCAAGCCATTTATGCCTACATCACCCTCAACGATGGTGAATTCCCGTCGGCCGAGCTGCACAAAGAAGTCAAAGACTGGGTGCGCAAAGAAATAGGCCCGATTGCCACACCTGATGTTCTGCACTGGACCGACTCGCTACCGAAAACCCGCTCCGGCAAAATCATGCGTCGCATCCTGCGTAAGATAGCCACAGGCGACACCAGTAATCTGGGGGACACATCCACGCTCGCCGATCCAAGTGTGGTCGATAAACTGATCAAAGAAAAAGCCGAACTGATGTAAGGCTCACCCTTTGTGCTCCTTTACCGCCACCTCTGTGTGGCGGTTTTTTATTGCCCCAAGCGGATGCGATTGCCCGCCGACAGGCGGTCAAACGTGCGTTCTGTTAACCTGGTTACAGAATTTCAGCGCGATAGTATAGGAGATTAGACCAGTAAATTGCTGCCATTTGCGCTGAATTAGCTATAATCTTGGTCAATTTCTTAATTACAGCGAATTTTTAACAAAAAAATCATGCTGAATTAAAAAGAATGTGGGAATATTCTAATTCGCAACACGATAAAGGAAAATGACTACACAATGTCGACAAAATCACGCATTCTCGTCCTTAATGGACCGAATCTGAATCTGTTGGGGCTCCGCGAGCCAGCGCACTACGGTTCGCAGACTCTACAACAGATCGTAGAGAAATTGTCCGATCAAGCGCAAAAAGCGGGCATTGAACTGAGCCATTTGCAATCGAACCGCGAATATGAACTGATTGAAGCAATCCACGCGGCTTACGGCCAGGTGGATTTCATCATCATCAACCCAGCCGCGTTTACTCACACCAGTGTTGCACTGCGTGATGCGTTGCTTGGGGTTGCCATCCCATATATTGAAGTGCACTTGTCCAACGTACATGCACGTGAACCTTTCCGCCACCACTCTTACCTGTCGGACAAAGCCGAAGGGGTGATTTGTGGTTTGGGCGCACAAGGGTATGAATTCGCTTTGTCTGCGGCCATTGAGAAGTTGCAGGCGAAGTAGCCACAGACGCTCTGCAGTCCTTATCAGGGCTGTCTTATTCACAAGATAAAAGAGAAAGAAAACATGGATATCCGTAAAATTAAAAAGCTTATCGAGTTAGTTGAAGAGTCTGGCATTGCTGAGCTGGAAATCTCTGAAGGTGAAGAATCGGTACGCATCAGTCGCAACAGCGGCACGGCGCCAATGCAAGCCCCTATCCACTACGCGGCTCCAGCGATGCCAGCGGCGGCACCAGCCCCTGCTGCACCGGCTCCGGTAGCAACTGAAGAGGCAGCACCAGCGGCAGCAGTACCAGCAGGTCACCAGGTTCTTTCTCCAATGGTCGGTACCTTCTACCGCTCGCCAAGCCCAGATTCGAAAGCGTTCGTTGAAGTGGGTCAAAGCGTCAGCGCTGGCGACACCCTGTGCATCGTAGAAGCGATGAAGATGATGAACCAGATCGAAGCCGACAAGTCCGGTGTGGTCACCGCGATTCTGGTAGAAGACGGCCAGCCAGTAGAGTTCGACCAACCACTCGTTGTTATCGAATAAGCGGGGCAGCATTATGCTAGATAAAGTAGTCATCGCGAACCGAGGCGAAATTGCGCTTCGCATTCTTCGCGCTTGTAAAGAGCTGGGTATTAAGACCGTCGCGGTGCACTCCACCGCCGACCGCGATCTTAAACACGTCCTACTGGCAGACGAAACTGTCTGTATTGGTCCGGCACGTGGTATCGACAGCTACCTGAACATCCCACGCATCATCTCTGCTGCCGAAGTCACTGGCGCGGTTGCGATCCACCCGGGCTACGGCTTCTTGTCAGAAAACGCTGATTTTGCCGAGCAAGTAGAACGCAGCGGCTTCATCTTCGTCGGCCCGAAAGCAGACACCATCCGCATAATGGGTGACAAAGTGTCGGCCATCAACGCAATGAAAAAAGCGGGCGTGCCTTGTGTTCCCGGGTCAGACGGCCCGTTGGACAACGACGACATCAAAAATAAGGCCCACGCGAAACGCATCGGTTACCCAGTGATCATCAAAGCCTCCGGTGGTGGCGGTGGTCGTGGCATGCGTGTGGTTCGTAGCGAATCGGAGCTGGTTCAGGCCATCGCCATGACCCGTGCCGAAGCCAAGGCGGCATTCAACAACGACATGGTCTACATGGAGAAATTCCTGGAAAACCCACGTCACGTTGAAGTTCAGGTCATTGCCGACGGTCAGGGCGGTGCGATCCACTTAGGCGAACGTGACTGTTCCATGCAGCGTCGTCACCAGAAAGTGGTTGAAGAAGCGCCAGCGCCAGGCATCACTGAAGAGATGCGCAAATACATCGGTGAACGTTGTACCCGTGCCTGTGTGGAAATTGGTTACCGCGGTGCCGGTACGTTCGAATTCCTGTACGAAAACGGCGAGTTCTACTTCATCGAGATGAACACTCGTATTCAGGTAGAACACCCAGTGACGGAAATGGTGACCGGTGTCGACCTGATCAAAGAGCAGTTGCGTGTGGCCGCAGGCCAACCACTGTCGTTCACTCAGGATGACATCAAGATCCGCGGCCATGCGATTGAATGTCGTATCAACGCGGAAGATCCGGTGCGCTTTTTGCCTTGTCCGGGTAAGATTGAACGTTTCCATGCGCCAGGCGGCATGGGCGTGCGTTGGGAGTCCCACATCTACAGTGGTTATTCCGTCCCACCACACTACGATTCAATGATCGGTAAACTGATCACTTTCGGTGAAAACCGCGACGTTGCGATCGCACGGATGAGAAATGCGCTGGGTGAGATGATCATCGAAGGCATTAAAACCAACGTGCCGCTGCAGGTTGACATCATGAATGACGAGAACTTCCAGCACGGTGGAACGAACATCCACTATCTGGAGAAAAAGCTGGGTCTGTAAGCCCACTTGCTCGTCATCCGCAAATGCCCACCTTGGTGGGCATTTTTGTTGCTTTCTCTACTCAAACAACACGCGCACTTCTGCTACACTCTGCGCCAATTCAATTATTGAAAGAGTGACCGCCATGCCCTGGATTCAAATCAAACTCAATGCGACCAATCAAAACGCCGAACCAATCGGCGATATGCTGATGGAAGAGACCGGCGCACTGTCCGTCACTTTCCTGGACGCGCACGATACGCCGGTATTTGAGCCATTGCCGGGTGAAACCCGCCTGTGGGGCGACACCGACATTCTGGCACTGTACGACGCCGAAGCGGACACCGGATGCATCATCGACCAGATCAAAGCCAGCCAGTTACTCGCGGACAACTTTGCTTACAAAGTTGAGCAACTGGAAGACAAAGACTGGGAACGGGAGTGGATGGACAACTTCCATCCTATGCAGTTTGGCCAGCGCCTGTGGATTTGTCCGAGCTGGCGTGAAGTGCCGGATCCAAGTGCCGTGAACGTGATGCTCGACCCGGGCCTGGCTTTCGGTACCGGTACCCACCCGACGACCGCACTGTGCCTGGAGTGGCTGGAAGGCCTGGATCTGGAAAATAAAACCGTCATCGACTTTGGTTGTGGCTCCGGCATACTGGCGATTGCCGCGATCAAACTGGGCGCAGCAAAAGTGATCGGGATTGATATCGATCCTCAGGCGCTGCAAGCCTCGAAAGACAACGCTCAACGCAATGGTGTGGCCGAACAACTGGAAGTCTATCTTCCACAAAATCAGCCAGAAGGCTTGGTGGCTGACGTCGTGGTGGCCAATATTCTGGCAGGCCCATTACGGGAACTGTCTCCGGTCATCAAGAGTCTGATTAAACCCGGCGGCGCACTGGCGATGTCCGGCGTCCTCGATACACAAGCGGAAGATGTGGCCACTTACTACCGTGACGAGCTTCACATAGATCCGATTGTTGAGCAAAGTGAGTGGTGTCGCATCTCTGGCCGCAAACAAGGCTAATCAAGACTTTGCGCGCTAATTGACTGAAATTCATGCAAATTACAAAAACAAATTGTAAATGCTCAAATATTAGTCTTTTCACGCAACCAAAAAATGCGTAAAATGCGCGCCCTTGCTGGTACGAAGCTGTGAAGACGTTTTGAAAATCGGAAACTATCAACTTAAGAACAATCTGATCGTCGCCCCGATGGCGGGTGTCACTGACAGACCATTTCGCGAGTTGTGTCTACGATACGGTGCCGGGATGGCCGTCAGTGAAATGATGTCCTCCAACCCGAAACTGTGGAAAACGTCCAAATCTCAACAACGCATGGTACATGAGGGCGAATCGGGCGTTCGCTCAGTACAAATTGCGGGTTCAGATCCACAGCTGATGGCCGACGCAGCGCAGTTCAGTGTTGAAAACGGTGCGCAAATCATCGACATCAACATGGGCTGCCCTGCCAAAAAAGTGAACAAGAAACTGGCCGGCTCCGCGCTGTTGCAGTATCCGGAACTCATTGAAGAGATCCTCAAAGCGGTGGTCAACGCGGTGAATGTCCCTGTGACACTCAAAACCCGGACTGGTTGGGACCCAGAAAATAAAAACTGTGTCCACATCGCTAAATTAGCCGAAGACTGCGGCATTCAGGCACTGGCTCTGCATGGCAGAACCAAAGCTTGCATGTACAAAGGTGAGGCCGAATACGACAGCATTAAAGCAGTCAAGCAAGCCATCTCAATTCCGGTTATCGCTAACGGTGATATCGATAGTCCGGAAAAGGCGAAGCTGGTACTGGAGTACACCGGTGCCGACGCTTTAATGATTGGGCGCCCTGCCCAGGGACGTCCATGGATTTTTCAGGAAATCCAACACTATTTGGAAAACGGCACCACTATGCCTGAACTTCCGTATACGAAAGTGAAAGACATACTGCTTGGTCATGTGAACGCTCTGCATAGTTTCTATGGTGAGTTTCTGGGCCCCCGCATCGCTCGTAAGCATGTGGGTTGGTACCTCAAAGAGCATGAACAAGCGAGTGAGTTTCGCCGTACCTTCAACGCCATCGACGCAGCTGAGCTGCAAATTGAAGCGTTGGAAGGTTATTTTGATAACGTTGCATCATAATTAAGAGAAGAGCTAGACCGAATATGTTCGAACAAAATCTGACTTCAGAAGCTTTAACAGTAACTACCGTAACTTCACAGGATCAAATCACGCAAAAGCCACTTCGTGATTCTGTTAAAGCGTCTCTTAAAAACTATCTTGCTCAGCTGAATGGTCAAGAAGTAACAGAACTATATGAGCTAGTTCTAGCTGAAGTTGAACAGCCTCTACTGGACACCATCATGCAGTACACTCGCGGCAACCAGACTCGCGCAGCGACCATGATGGGCATCAACCGCGGTACTCTTCGTAAGAAACTGAAAAAATACGGCATGAACTGATCATTCCTGCGGTAAGACAAAAAACGGCGCTCTAGCGCCGTTTTTTATGCCTGCGATTGGCAGATGCCCTTGCTCTCACCTCTCGCTTTTGTGTAACTGACAGACCACGCATTCCTCAAAAACGAATCCGCTCTCTCAACTCGCCTTTGGTCGCATATACGCGAATTAAGTCGCTCTGTTACATTGATTTTGTGCATCAATATCAAATAACCACAACAACAATGACCGGCACCGCCTGGCCATCCACAAGGAGTGATGTGTATGGGAGTCAGCTTGCGACAAACCAAAATCAAAACCCGCCTTTATTTACTCACCGTTCTGATTGCCGTACTGATGCTGGTACCGTTTGCAGCCATGCTGTTCGATTATCAGCAGGACCTGATGGAAGCCAAGCAGACCAAAACCCGCCATTTGGTGGAAACCGCGCACAGCCTGATGAGCTACTACCAGCAACAACAGCAGCAGGGCCTCCTCAGCACCGAGCAGGCGCAGCAACAGGCACGAAGCGCCATTGCCACATTGCGTTACCAGCAAGACGACTACTTCTGGATTAACGACTTACAACCGGCGATGGTGATGCATCCGATGAAACCTCAGCTGGATGGCAAAGACCTGTCGGCCATCAAAGACCCCAATGGCAAAGCGCTGTTTGTCGACATGGTCAATCTGGTGAAAAAACAGGGGGCCGGGTTTGTGTACTATATGTGGCCCAAACCCGATAGCGACGTTGACGTGGAAAAGGTGTCTTACGTAAAACTGTTTCAGCCGTGGGGATGGTTGGTTGGCTCGGGCGTGTACCTAGATGACGTCAACGCCTTAGTGTGGCAACGGGTACAATCGGCCCTGATGATCCTCACCGCCAGCCTGTTGGCAATGATTGCGCTGGCCGCCTGGATTGGCCACAGCATCACCCAGCCTTGCAGCGATACCGAGCGCGCTTTGCGTGAAATCGCAGACGGAGATGGCGATCTGACCCGTCAGTTGCCAGTGCATGGCAATGATGAACTGTCGCACATTGCCAGCGCCTTCAATCAGTTCACCGCCCGCATCCGCGAGATCGTACGAGATCTCCAGCCGATCACCGACGGGATAACCGGCGCCGCCGTTGAGCTCAATCAGGTGGCGAGCACCGCCTCGGGGAAAACTCAGCAGCAACAACAGTCGGTCGATACGGTTGCCTCCGCGATGGACCAACTGCACGCCAACAATCAGGAAGTGGCCAATGCCGCTCAGGAAGCTGCTCAGGCGGCGCAGACCGCGCATGATAAAGGCCGTCATGGCAGTGCTGTGATCACCCAGGCCTCCAGCTATATGGACGCGCTGTCTGCCCTGGTGACACAGACTCAGGCGAATGCCCGGAGTCTTGAACGTGAAACCCAGGATGTCGGCAGCGTGCTGGAGGTGATTCGCGGCGTGGCCGAGCAGACCAACCTGCTGGCGCTGAATGCGGCGATTGAAGCGGCTCGCGCTGGCGAACAAGGCCGCGGCTTTGCGGTAGTGGCCGATGAAGTGCGCACCTTGGCGACCCGCACCCAGAGCAGCACCGATGAAATCGAGCAGATCATCACCAGTTTACAAAAACGTGCCGCGGAAGTGTGTCTGTCAATGGAACAGACCGAGCAACAATCCGGTGCCACGCAGCAGCAAGCAGTGATTGCCCAGCAGGCGCTGGCGGACATTGACCACGAAGTGGCCACCATACTGTCGCTCAATGAACACATCGCTGAAGCCTGTGCACAACAAACTAGTGCCACCGATGAAATCAGCCGCAGTGTGGCCGCAATTGCGGATCACAGCAATCAAGCGGCTGCCGAGGCCAATCAGGTGGCGGCGGCCAGCGAACAACTGATGCAAAGCGGACGCCAATTGCAAACCAGCTTTGCTGCGTTCAAAGTGTAAAAATACCAGGGCATTCAGCCCTGGCCATTTGGGTAACAGTGAGATGGGGTATCGCGCACTGTCTGAGGTAACAACCTGCATCCCCGGCAGTGACACCGCAGGGGATGCAGGTTGCTAAGCTTGACTCAGTCTTTGAGAACTTTGACGGTATAACGCCCGTCTTTCTGACGATACAGGCCGTGAATATCGGTTTCAAAACCTGGGTAGTGCGAGCCGATCTCACACAGCATTTCCAGGAATTCAAGCACCAGACGCGACTCCGGCGTCACCATTTCACCTGGCAGTACCAAGGGCACACCTGGAGGGTAAGGCAGAATCATGTTGGCACTAACGCGACCGACCATATCGTTGAGCAAGATTTCCTCGGTATGGCCCCGCAACTCTTCCTGCCACGCCGCGTGTGGCGTCACTTTCATCTCCGGCAGCACATCAAACGCTTTGTACATCAGCTCTGGTAGGTTGTATTTTTTGGTTAAATCATGGATCGCTTGTGCAAGATCTTGAACGCGCATACCTTCATAGAAGCTTGGATCTTCGTTGTACAACGAAGGCAGGAAGTTTTTGACCGTCAAATTCAAGTCATAACCGCGTTTGAACTCGGTGAGACCACGCAGCAATTGCATGGCTTTTGATTTGTCGATACCGATAGAGAATAGGAACAACAGGTTGTATGGGCCTGTTTTCTCTACAACAATGCCGCGTTCGTCGAGGAATTTCGCCACCAGCGAAGCAGGAACTCCGGACTCTTCCAGTTCACCGTCGTTGTTCATTCCCGGGGTCAGCAGCGTCACTTTGATCGGGTCAAGATACATGTGGTTATCGTCCATGTTCTTGAAGCCATGCCATCCATCGTTGGGATCCAGTTTCCAGCATTCTGTGCTATCAATATTGTCTGGTTGCCACACATCAAAGAACCAGCCTTCACTTTCCCCTTTCAGACGTTTGATTTCTTTGCGGAAGCGAATCGCCCGATCGATGGAGTCCTGCATCAGCTTGCGACCCGTGTTCCCACGCATCATTGCCGCCGCCGTTTCGGTCGACGCAACAATACCGTACTGTGGCGATGTCGAGGTATGCATCATGAAGGCTTCGTTAAACGACTCTTTGTCAAACTCACCCTTGATGTGAATCATCGAGGCCTGGGAAAACGCCGCCAACAGCTTGTGCGTCGATTGGGTTTCGTAGAACACTTTGCCCGGCATGGCCTCACCACTCATGCCACATTTACCTGCGTAGATTGCGTTGAAGTTAGTGTAAGGCACCCAGGCACTGTCGAAGTGGATGTGTTTACACTCCAGCGACTCTTTGATGAACTGTGTGTTGTACAACAGGCCATCGTAGGTTGAATTGGTCACCACCGCGTAAGACGGCGCAGTCGCGCCCGGGGTGCATGCCACTTTCTCCGCGATCACCTCACGACTGAACTCGCTTTGCGGAATGCCCCCCAAAATGCCATAGGCGTTACGGGTCGGGCGGAAATAAATCGGTGTGACATCACTCATCATCATCAGGTGCGTAAGCGATTTATGGCAGTTGCGATCCACCAGCACGGTGCTACCCGCCGGGGCGGAAAACATCCCGACGATTTTGTTTGATGTCGACGTGCCGTTGGTCACGATGTATGAACTGTCGGCATTAAACGTCCGTGCAATGTACTCTTCAGCTTCCTGATGCGGACCAGAGTGATCGAGTAGCGAGCCCAACTCGGGCATGGAGATAGACACGTCCGCCTTGAAGGTATTCGGGCCGTAGAAATCATAGAAGATGCTACCGGCAGGGCTTTTCTGGAAAGCCGTCCCGCCCATGTGGCCCGGCGTACAGAAGGTGTATTTCCCCTCATCAACGTATTTGAACAGCGCCTTGGTAAACGGAGGCATGATCGCGTCCTTGTATGCCTCGGTGGCTTGGTTAATCTTGATCAGGATGTCATCGGCCATCCCCAAGGCATATTCGAAAAAGCTGACGTTCAATCGCAGATCGGTCAGGGAAATATCCAGGGTCGACTGCTCGTTGGCGAACGCGTGCACCGGTAATTTCTCGTTGATCTGGCTGATGCGCTCACACAGCTCAAGTGAGTATTTGTCCCAGTCAAACAGGACACCGCAGATACGCGGGTTCATCTCAATCATCTTGATCAAGTCTTTGTCATCGACCGGGTACACCACGTCGTAGCCGGCTTTTTCCAATGCATGATGCAACTGACGCACCGGTTCTTCTTTAAAGAACACACCCATGTGATTGAGGATAGCGAAAATATTCATTTGGACATCTCCAAGGCGAAAGAGGGCGCTCCCTGCCAACGACAGGCAGTGAGTAAGAGAAGCGCCGAAAGAAATTCAGGGAGCCGGAACCGCAGCACCGGCGTGAGGATTAGTGACCGGTCTGAGTAACCGGCATCTCGTTGCGATGCTGTTCCATGTACTGGGCCAGCCCCGCTTTTTTGCTGTAGAACATCAGGATGACCAGTGACATGATGAAGGTTGCCGTCAGTGTGGTTCCTTCCGCCCCGGCCAGCGCTACCATGCAGAACAGACAAGCGATACCGGAGAACAGCATCACGAAGCCATTGCGGGTGGTCATGCCCTCAAAACGGATCAGGTTGATGCTGGAGTAAAAGTACGGCAGCATGGTCAGCAGCACTGCATCGGTGGTCAGTTGGTTGAACAGATCAGCAGCATGCGCGGTTTTGGAGCTGAACACCATCAGCACACACATCAGCGCGGTCATTTTGAGCGAAGCCAGGATCAGCCCTTTTTTCGGTACGCCATTGCGGTCAGTTTCACCGTAGATCTTAGGGAAATTACCATCACTGGCTGCGCGCTTACCGGCCTCTCCCACCAACATCATCCATGAGCCAAGTGACGTGAAGCACGCCAGTGCGGTGAACGCCGAGACAAAAGGTGCGGTCCAGCTGCCAAACAGCGCTGTGGTGGCCAGCGCAAACGGCGCACCAGAGGCAGCAACATCTGAGGCTGGGAACATACCGCTGATCATCTGCGTCGACATTACGTAAATCACCCCTGCGATTCCGGTACCCAGCATGGTAGCCAGCGGCACGGTGCGTTTAGGGTTATCCACCATACCGGATGACACCGCGGCTGATTCCACACCGACAAACGACCACAGACAAATCAGTACCGCCGTGATGATGGCGTGGCTGTCTGAGCCTGCCGAGACATTCCAGTTCTGGGCATAGACGGCGGTGTCAAAGTGGGTCCAGCCAAACAGAGCTGTTCCCAGGACGGGAACCAGGATCAGCACCAGCCCTAACGTGCACAGACGACTCACCCAACTGCCCCCCAACAGGTTGACCAGAGTAAACAGCCACACAGAGGCAATGGTTGCGATACCAGCCGGAATGGGGTGGTTCAACACCGGGAAGAACACCGAAAGGTAAGAGACACCAGTGATTGCAATCGCCAGATTACCGATCCAGTTCGCGTGGTAGTAAAGCACGCCCGTCTGGAAACCAAACACCGGAGAGATTTCACCGGCATAAGCGATCGGGCCTCCTTGTTGCGGGTTTTTGGTTGCCAGACGAGCGAACACAAACGCCAGACACAGCGCGCCGACAATACAAATCAGCCAGCTAAACAGAGAAATGGAGCCTACCGTAGCCAGGCTGGAGGGCAACAGCGCAATACCGCTGCCCATCATGTTACCGGCCACTACCCCGGTACAGGCGATCACGCCAATTTTTTTAGCATTCGAGGACATAACATCTCCAAGTCGATTCTTATTGAGCAACAGACGCTCAAACTGAACATCATTAGCGAGCGGTTATCGACATGGATATCTGCCAGAACTCGCTAACTGTCGACTGGCAGACTACGCCCAAAACAGCGAAAAAGAATCAAGATGAGATTATCAATAAAATCATGATCTGACGGCGCTTATCCTGATATAAACCTGAGCAAATAAAATATATAAGCCATTGAATTTCATACATTAAAAGAAAATCTAAAAGCACATCAAACGCCATTCTAAAAATATCAACCTCACTCAACTTCGCAGGTATTGAGCAGCGACGTGGGCTTGGGCCGCCCTCCTTATTCTGATGACCAGGCCCGGCGCAAAAAAAGCCCCCGCCGGTTGGCAGGGGCTTGGCAAAATAAGGCTGACTCAGCAAGGTGCGTTTAAATCACTCGGACAACAGCTGGGTGCACCGAACGGTACATGGCGTAATCAATGGCTTTCAGATCGCTGCTGAACATCAGATTCTGGCACAGCAGGTAAGTTTCCATCGATGTGTCGATGTAAAACGCTTCACTGTAAGACTCCCCGGCCTTGTCCAGTTCACCGTTCAACTCAGCCAGTTTGCCCTGAATCACATACGCCAGCACCGAATCACGCTGCGCCAGTGCACGGTTCAGATCGCGATTTGCCTGCGACAGTTGCCCGCTCATCACTTCATGCAGCGCCAACGCTTCATACACTCTTGGCTGCGTTGGTAACGGCTCCGTCGCCACGGCCTGAGTCAGTTGCCGGTTGAGGATGGCAATCCGCTCATGGTTTAGTGTGCGTTCAGGTTCAAGCGCGTGCTGCACATAGTAAGCCACCAGCAACTCTGCCTCGACATACGCATTGCCTGGCTCCGCGTCCAGCGTCTGCTCCAGCAGCTCAACTCCGCGGGCAAACTCCGTCGCCTCTGACACATTAAGGTAGTGGTTCGCCTGAACAAAGCGTTGTAAGGCGGTGGTATTTTTCGGCATGTCGGCCATGAGCCTGGCCGCTTTGTGGTACGGGTGCGCAATCGTCAATGCCTGCATCAGGTCCTGAGAGGCCTGCTGCATCACCGCCTGCAAACGCTGGCTGACCAGTGGATACTGGCGACTGAACAGGACATTTTCCGACGAGTTGTTCTTGTATTCGATATCGAGCAATTGGACACCGCTGTCATCTTTCACCCGCACGGTCACGGTTTTTCCGGGTAAAATTCCCGAATTGAATACCGCTTTGTGCAGCATGACCCGGTACGTGCTGACCTGAGCAATATCGGACATCAGCTTTTGGGCAAATCCGTCGGCCAGTTCGTGGCTGAGCGTGGTGTGATGCAGTTGATCCTGAAAACGAAACTCAATCAGATGGGTATCAATCGCCTGAGTGATGCGCACTTCCGACTGGTTGTAGGTAAACAGCCCCATCGCTACAATCAGCACACTCACCCATAACACATTCAGCGCCGTCTGACGCCAGCGGCTCAGGCTGGGCGCACGAGCCGACCGCACCGTCCTGGCAGACAGGCTACACACTGCCCGGGTCAACGGCGCCGCAGGAAAAGCCATATCACTGTCGTCGTCATCCGGCCTGGACTGCTCCGATGGCAGATTGACCGGCAAAGGCGCGGAATCGAGCAGCTGAACATCCGCTACCAGCTTGTAACCCCGCTTGGGGACCGTCACCACATAACTGAGGTTCTCTTTGCGGCCATCGCGCAGCAGCTTACGCAGTTCAAAGATAGACTGAGTGACCACCTGATCGGTCACGATCGCCCCATCCCACACATGGGTGATCAGGGCTTCTCGGCAAAATACTTCACCGGCATGTTCAGCAAGAAATCGGAGTAAATTGATTAAGCGCGGTTCAGCCGACACTTCCCTGTCCTGGCGATACAGCTTATTTTCATCAACGCTTAATACCCAATCATTGATTTGAAAATAGGTTCCAACCATAACTTGGCACTCTTGGTATCTGTCAGACAATGTCGCTCAGCGGGCACTCGCCCGAATAATTATCCGAGTCGACAGGAGGCGGAATTATAGGTGGGAACCCAGTCAGAACCTAAGAAACTGCAATACCAAAAATGCAACCTAAGGTTAAAGGGCTATAAACACAAAACTTTGACCTACTCCAAAGCAGCCAGAATCGAACAGTGACTAGCGTCGTCATCAACATCACCGCAGCAGGCATCGTTGATCTTTTTCAACGCGCTACGAATACGGGTCAGCTCAGCAATTTTGGTGTCGATAACGTTCAGTTTGGCCGAGGTGATCGCTTTGACTTCGGCGCAGCTGTGCTCCGTGGCTTCCAGCTTGATTTCCAACAACTCGCGGATCTCATCCAATGTCAGCCCCAAATCTTTCGCTTTGAGAATAAAACTGACCTGCTGCTGATTTTCGTCACTGTAGAGACGGTAGCCAGACTCACTACGCCCTGCCGGTTTAATTAACTGATTTTTTTCATAAAAACGCAGCGTATCTGCGGTCACGCCACAGCGTTTCGCCAGTTCACCGATCTGAAACATAACGGCTCCTATTAACTATCTCGTTACTTTTTAAGCGAAAGATCGCCTTTTTTGCAATTATTTTTGCGATGCCAAACGATTGCGCGAGCTTTTTTGTAATAAATTAGTTAGAATACGCGCCATCAAATTTGGAGTACATTATCTAACCAGTCGATACTGGTGACTAAAGATTTTTACCAAAACTGGCCAAGTCATTACCCATGGTAATCCATGTTCACTTTTGGCAAACGTCTTTTATTTAGTTTAACTCCATGAATTTGAGGAAGATGGAAGCATGAACAACGCTCGTCCAATTCGCCGCGCGCTGATTAGCGTGTCAGACAAAACAGGTATTGTTGAGTTTGCACAAGCTCTGGCAGATCGCGGTGTCGATATCCTTTCTACTGGTGGTACGGCCCGCCTGCTGGCTGACAGCGGTATTGCCGTGACCGAAGTGTCAGATTACACCGGTTTTCCGGAAATGATGGACGGACGGGTTAAAACGCTCCACCCGAAAGTGCATGGTGGTGTCCTGGGCCGTCGTGGCCAGGATGACGCCGTCATGGCGCAACATGACATCAAACCTATCGACATGGTTGTCGTCAATCTCTATCCCTTTGCCGAAACCGTTGCCAAAGACGGCTGCACGCTGGCAGACGCCGTGGAAAACATCGACATCGGCGGCCCGACCATGGTGCGCTCTGCAGCGAAAAACCACAAAGACGTGACCATCGTGGTAAACGCGCACGATTACCCGCGCGTAGTTGCCGAAATGGATGCCAATGAGGCCTCACTGACGCTGGAAACCCGCTTCGATCTGGCGATTGCCGCATTCGAGCACACCGCCGCTTACGATGGCATGATCGCCAACTACTTCGGCACGATGGTTCCTTCTTACGGAGAGAACAAAGAAGGTGATGAAGAGAGCAAGTTCCCTCGCACCTTCAATCAGCAGTTCCTCAAAAAACAAGACATGCGCTACGGCGAAAACAGCCACCAGGATGCCGCCTTCTACGTGGAAGCGAACCCAGAAGAAGCGTCGGTTTCAACCGCACGTCAGATTCAGGGCAAAGCCCTGTCTTACAACAACATCGCCGATACTGACGCGGCGCTGGAATGCGTGAAAGAGTTCGCAGAGCCCGCGTGTGTGATCGTCAAACACGCTAATCCATGTGGTGTGGCTCTGGGCGGCGACATTCTGGAAGCCTACAACCGCGCTTACCAAACCGATCCAACCTCAGCGTTTGGCGGCATTATCGCATTTAACCGCGAACTGGATGCCTCGACAGCCAGCGCGATCGTTGAGCGTCAATTCGTTGAAGTCATCATCGCTCCTTCAGTGTCTGAAGAAGCGATCGAAGTGGTCGCAGCGAAGAAAAACGTACGCCTACTCGAGTGTGGTGAGTGGTCAACCAAGACAACGGGCTTCGATGTGAAACGCGTGAATGGTGGTCTGCTGGTTCAAGACCGTGACCAGGGCATGGTAAATCTGGATGATTTGAAAGTCGTGTCTCAGCGACAACCAACCGAAGAAGAGCTGAAAGACGCGCTGTTCTGCTGGAAAGTGGCCAAGTACGTCAAATCTAACGCGATTGTCTACGCCAAAGGCGACATGACTATCGGTGTCGGCGCAGGCCAAATGAGCCGCGTCTACTCAGCCAAAATTGCCGGCATTAAAGCGGCTGACGAAGGTCTGCAAGTCGCCGGTAGCGTAATGGCGTCGGATGCCTTCTTCCCGTTCCGTGATGGCATCGATGCCGCGGCGGAAGCCGGCATCAAATGCGTGATCCAGCCAGGCGGCTCGATGCGTGACGATGAAGTGATTGCGGCGGCCGACGAACACGGCATGGCCATGATCTTCACCGGCATGCGTCACTTCCGTCACTAAGCCTTCGAACCATCACTTGGGAGCCTGTCAGCCTGATCGAGCTCCCAATGATTGAGAGATCCGAATTTACAATTAAGGAATTCATTTATGCGAGTTTTAATTATTGGTGCCGGCGGTCGTGAGCATGCGTTAGCTTGGAAAGCCGCGCAAAACCCAAATGTTGAAACTATCTTTGTTGCGCCAGGCAACGCCGGTACAGCGCTTGAGCCCAAACTGGAAAACGTCAACATTGCAGTGGAAGACATCGCGGGTCTGGTTGCGTTCGCAAAAGAGAACGCCATTGAACTGACCATCGTCGGCCCTGAAGCGCCACTGGTGATTGGCGTAGTGGATGCGTTCCGTGCTGCCGGGTTGCCAATCTTTGGTCCGACGCAATCTGCGGCACAACTGGAAGGTTCAAAAGCCTTTACGAAAGACTTCCTCGCTCGTCACCACATTCCGACCGGCGCTTACGCCAACTTCACGGAAATCGAACCGGCACTTGCTTACGTGCGCGAGCAGGGTGCACCGATCGTGGTCAAAGCCGATGGTCTGGCGGCGGGTAAAGGCGTGATTGTCGCCATGACACTGGAAGAAGCCGAAGACGCTATCAAAGACATGCTGGCCGGCAATGCGTTCGGCGACGCTGGCAGCCGCGTGGTGATCGAAGAGTTTCTGGATGGCGAAGAAGCGAGCTTTATTGTCATGGTTGACGGTGAAAACGTTCTGCCTATGGCGACCAGCCAGGACCACAAACGTGTTGGCGATAAAGATACCGGCCCAAACACGGGCGGCATGGGCGCTTACTCGCCCGCTCCCGTGGTTACCCCTGACATCCACAACCGCATTATGGATGAAGTGATTTATCCAACCGTGCGCGGCATGGCTGCCGAGGGCAACCCATACACCGGCTTTCTTTACGCGGGCCTGATGATCGATAAATCCGGCACACCGAAAGTGATCGAATATAACTGCCGCTTCGGTGACCCGGAAACCCAGCCTATCATGATGCGTATGCAGTCAGATCTGGTTGAACTGTGTCTGGCTGCTATTGATGGCAAACTGGACCAGGTGGACTCGAAATGGGACCCGCGTGCTTCCATCGGCATCGTGCTGGCCGCAGGCGGTTACCCGGGCGCGTACAACAAAGGCGACGTCATTTCAGGCCTACCTCAGGCCGAAGTGGAAGGCGAGAAAGTCTTCCATGCAGGCACCGATAACCAGGATGGGGACATCGTCACCAACGGTGGCCGCGTACTGTGTGCAACTGCGTTGGGCAACAGCGTGTCTGAAGCTCAGCAACGTGCCTACCAGCTGGCTCAACACATCCGTTGGGAAGGTATGTTCCACCGCAATGACATTGGTTACCGAGCGATTGCGCGCGAGAATCAGGAATAACCTCCTCGCATCGACAAAAAAGGCGCTCTGATGAGCGCCTTTATTTTATTGCTTTTCCAGCAGCCCTGGCCGCTGAATACAGCCATGATCCTCGTCTGCCAACATCAGCAGTTGTTCGACGATCATGCCATCCGATTTAATCTTGCCGATAAACGCCACGTAGCTGTCAATCGCCGCCAAACGGTTGACCACGAAGCTCGGCAGAGTCTGATTAAACGACAGACGACGGTATTCCTGCCCAGTGCAGCTCTCAAAAGTAGCCCCGTCCCATACGCCTTGTAACAGCTCAAAACCAGCCTTGTCTTGCTTTTTAGCGGTACTGGCCACATTGTCGGCTTCACGGACGTAGCTCGCCAATTGCTGCTCATTAAGCGGCAACACTTTCCCGTCCAAACGGTAACGCTGGAATACCGCTTCCCCGTCTTTATTGAAACGGATATGAATGCGGTAGTCGACCAGAGCCTCGCTCTTACGTTGCTTACCTTCACGAATCATCTCGCGTACCTGACCTTCGTCCCAACGGTACTCAGACTGATACCAGCCGTAATCACCGGCAGAGACATAATCTGCCGCCTTCAACGGCTGAGACTGTTGCTCGGTATACCAGTAAAAGCTGGTCGCATCGCCAAGGGACTGACCGCCAGTGTATTCAGAAAATTGTTCCAGATTAGGCGTGGGAGCGGAGGAAGAACACCCGATTAAAGGCAAGAGGATTAGTGAAGATAAAAACCAATTTTTCATAGCAGAGGAATTACGCCGAGACAAACAAGCATCTCGGCGTAGTATAAATTACTTCACTGCGTCTTTCAGTGCTTTACCAGCAACGAATGCAGGAACGTTAGCTGCAGCGATTTGGATCTCTGCACCAGTCTTAGGGTTACGACCAGTACGTGCTGCACGGTGGTTTACTTTGAATGTACCAAAACCAATTAGTTGAACTTGGTCACCCTCTTTCAGTGCGTCAGTCACACCGTCAAGAGTTGCTTCAAGAGCAGCTTTAGCTTGTGCTTTAGACAGGTCTGCTTTCTCTGCAATAAAGTCGATTAATTGGGTCTTGTTCATTAGGTTTCCCTTCTTATGTGTTATCGAATTCAATTCACTCTAAATCATAAATGCCCCATCTGGCAAAGGTTTGTCGGCGATCTTTGACTTTACTGACGTACTTTTAACCGGAATATGAGCATTAACTCACAATTTGTTACTCAATGCCTCGGATCTGAGACTTGTTTTTGCCTGTTTACAGCCCTATTTAATAGCAGCAAATGTTACGAGAAGCCTGATGTTTCGGGGCTTTTGCTGAATAAAAAATACGCACACCAATAATGCCCAGGCATACCGGAATAAGCCGCAAAAATTGCAAATTTGCCTTTTCCGGCGCAAAGTTCGGTTGTGGTATCTCACTGCATAGGAGCATTATGTTACTGCTGACTGTTTACGTTTCGATTGCGATCGGCGTATCGTTTGTCTGTTCGGTTTTAGAAGCGGTTTTATTAAGTATTACCCCAAGTTATCTGGCCCAGCTGCGCCAACAAGACCACCCGGCCGCGGGCAAATTGTCGCGCCTCAAAGCAGACATTGATCGCCCGCTGGCTTCGATTCTGACCCTCAATACCATCGCCCATACGATTGGCGCGGCCAGTGCGGGTGCGCAGGCAGCGGTCGTGTTTGGCAGCGAATGGCTGGGCGTATTTTCCGCTGTTTTGACACTGGGGATCTTGGTGCTGTCCGAAATCGTTCCGAAAACCATCGGAGCGACCTACTGGCGCCAGTTAGCCCCACTGACCGCCACCACGCTGCGTTGGATGGTGTGGGCATTGACACCGTTTGTCTGGTTTTCAGAGCAAATCACCAAACGTCTGGCTCGCGGACAGGAAACGCCGAAAATGCGTGATGAGCTGTCTGCGATGGCAATGCTGGCTCAGGAGAGCGGCGAATTTGCCGAAGGCGAATCGACCATGCTCAACAACCTACTGGGCATTCGTGACATTCCGGTGACTCAGGTGATGACACCCCGGCCCGTTGTGTTTCGCGTCGATGCTGAGATGAGCATCAACGAGTTCCTGCACGAGCACCGTGATACACCGTTCTCAAGGCCGCTGGTTTACAGCCAGGAGAAGGACAACATCATCGGCTTTGTCCACCGTCTGGAATTGTTCAAGCTGCAACAGTCTGGCCTGGGTGACAAACAGTTGGGGGCGGTCATGCGCCCGGTGCATGTGTTGCTCAATACGCTATCGCTGCCGACCGCCTTTGAACAGATGATGGCGCATCGTCTGCAGCTGGCGATGGTGGTCGACGAATACGGCACCGTACAAGGCATTCTGACACTGGAAGACATCTTTGAGCATCTGCTGGGTGAAGAGATTGTCGATGAAGCGGACCGCATCACCGATATGCAGGAACTGGCGTACCAACGCTGGGAACGCTGGAAGAAAAAGCACGGCGTCATAGAAAACCGCGATGATGATGATTAAAAAATGGGAGCTCATGCTCCCATTTTTTATAAACCGATACCGATGTTGCTGATGCCTTCTTCACGCAATTCCTGACGCAAATCTTTAATCAGTTCGATGTCTCTTTCTGTCGCATCACGCAGAGGACGGAAAATGGCCCACTGAACGTCCCATTCCCCACACACCGCTTCGTTCTGCTTCTGGTTGTCATTGGTGACCTCTTCGCCGGTTTGAGCTTCTTCAAGCTGCGCAACGGTCGCGACCGACTGCTGACTGAGTTTGAACATGTTTTCCTGAAGATCATCACGATCCAGCAGGCCGTGCAGTAACGTAGACAGCCCAATGCAGGCATCGATCGCCGGATACACCAGATACATATCGAAATCTTCCGAGCTGGGAATGATCTCTTCCAGCTTCTCCAACTGACGTTCGAAATTCACTTTAGCGTTTTTCACCGTTAGGAGTTCCCAGACACTGTCGAGAATATCACGGTAGATACGCGCTTCCGCGAATTCTGTATTCGCGCAAAACATGGCATAGTTAGGGTACATGCGCTCACACAGGCAAGCCATAAACGTGATTTGTTGCCAGGGCTCGAATTTCTCAAGACGCAGCTGAAGGGGATTCTGTAGCATAGTTACTCAGTCGTTGCAGAAAAAGACAGCGGAAGTGTACTTGATATACCACAGGGAAAAAAGCAAAGCCGATGAACAATTTTAGTCATAAGCTCTACATTCTGACCGAACACGACGATACGTACCGCCAGCTCGTTGCTGATCTGAAGCTGCCGGATCTGGTGATCACCGAACAGCGGGACGAGGCGAGCATACTTTTGGCTGCGCCGCCTATGGCGGCCAAGCAGTTAGACAAGTTTCCTCAGTTGGTCTGGCTGCAATCCATCTATGCCGGCGTTGACGCTCTGCTGCAGCAAGCAGACAAACGCGATTACCACTTAACCAATGTCAAAGGTATCTTCGGCCAGCAAATAGCCGAGTACGTACTCGGCTATACTATCGCCCATTACCGCCATTTCCGCCGGTACCAACAGCAGCAGGCTCAGCAACACTGGCAACCTCACTCCTATGTCTCCCTAACGCAGAAACGCATGGTCATTCTCGGTACGGGGTCAATTGGGGTGCACCTGGCGCACAGCGCACAGGCAATGGGGTTGGAGACCATAGGAGTCAACCGCAGTGGTATTCCGCCCAAGGGCTCACCTTTTGTCCACACCTACCATATTCAGGACCTGGACAAAGCGCTCGCGACCGCAGACGTTATCGTCAACACTCTGCCAAATACGCCTGACACTCACCATCTACTGAATGCTAAGACCTTACAAGCGGCTCAGCATGCTCTGCTGTTCAATGTCGGCCGAGGCGCGACACTCTGCCAACAAGGCTTATTGCAATCCTTGGCCGCCGGAAATATCGAGCACGCTTATCTGGATGTATTTGAAACGGAGCCACTTGAGCACCAACATCCGTACTGGCAACATACAAATGTGACCGTGACACCGCATATCGCCGCTTTGAGCTTTCCAGATCAGGTAGTGGCCATTTTTGGTGAAAATTACCTGCGTTGGCGCGACGGGTTTGCGCTCCATCACCAAGTTGACTTTAACAAGGGTTATTAATGCTGGACGAACTTCTGTGCCAAATCAGACAATGCAAAGTCTGTGAGCCTCACCTACCCTTAGGGGCCAATCCGGTGATCCAGGCCAGCCGACAATCACGCCTGCTGATCATCGGCCAGGCACCGGGTACTAAGGTTCATCAGACCTCCATTCCCTGGAACGATCCCAGTGGAGATAGGTTAAGAACCTGGCTGGATCTGGATAAACACGTCTTCTATGACGCGGAGAATATCGCCATCATGCCAATGGGACTGTGTTATCCGGGGAAGGGAAAAAGCGGCGATCTGCCACCAAGAAAAGAATGCGCGCCACTATGGCATCAACAGGTACTGGATCAGATGCCAAATATCGGTATGACCTTACTGATCGGTCAATATGCGCAGAACTATTACCTGCACGACAAACCGACCACACTGACAGAAACAGTGCGTCAATGGCAACGCTGGGCACCGCAGTTTCTGCCGTTACCTCACCCTTCCCCCCGTAATACCCTGTGGTTGAAAAAGAATCCCTGGTTTGAAACTGAAGTGATTCCCTATATCCGTGATTACGTTCATCAGCATCTAAGTCAAGGCTAACCACGTCTCGTTAATAACAGCCATAAAACCATGGAGTTATTTTATTCAAGCTTATGGGTTGGGCTCTGAAACGCGTGAGAGCGACTCGGGCGTCACATTCTTCACAGGGAGCGGGCTTACCCATAAACAAAAAGACCCCAGCATGATGGCTGGGGTCTGAAAGAGGTGGCAAAGCCGTAGGGATTTCAAGCAACCGGGACTCGTTTGCTCGAAGACCAGAATAACGGGGAAAAACGAAAAAAGCCTCGCTGATAGCGAGGCTTTCGAAATAAATGGCGGAGCGGACGGGACTCGAACCCGCGACCCCCGGCGTGACAGGCCGGTATTCTAACCAACTGAACTACCGCTCCGCACTGGTTAGACT
>NZ_WXWO01000042.1:0-65809 GCF_009904845.1 Vibrio sp. V38_P2S17PM301
GCCTGGTTCGTAGCCAGGTACTCTATCCAGCTGAGCTAAGGACGCACGGGATGTTCAATCAGCTTTTGCAAACTCATCAAACTGAAATAATGGCGCGCTCGGGAGGATTCGAACCTCCGACCGCCTGGTTCGTAGCCAGGTACTCTATCCAGCTGAGCTACGAGCGCGCAAGGTTGTGAACTATATCACAATCAACTTCTTTTGGAACAAAAAAATTGACTCAATCGTCAATAAATGGCGGTGAGGGAGGGATTCGAACCCTCGATACGGCTACAAACCGTATACTCCCTTAGCAGGGGAGCGCCTTCAGCCTCTCGGCCACCTCACCACTTTCATATTCCAGAAGAAATATGGCGCGTCCGGGAGGATTCGAACCTCCGACCGCCTGGTTCGTAGCCAGGTACTCTATCCAGCTGAGCTACGGACGCGCTGTGGCTTAATATCATTAAGCAGTGCAAGAATGGCGGTGAGGGAGGGATTCGAACCCTCGATACGGCTACAAACCGTATACTCCCTTAGCAGGGGAGCGCCTTCAGCCTCTCGGCCACCTCACCGTCTTGCGGAGGCACATATTACGATTTACCAAAAATAAGTCAAACATTTTCTTGGTAAAAAAAGGAAAAAGTCGCTTAACCGTTGGCTATTTAATCAAAGCGGCGGTTATTCACACTTTTCGTTATAAATCTCCAATCTACAGAGACAAAAAAGGCCAGCCAACCGGCCAGCCTCTCTGAGTAATTAGTAGTTGCCAGACGCAACGTTACCATTACCTTTTTCAGCTTGAATGCGCATGTAGATTTCTTCGCGATGCACAGAAACTTCTTTCGGAGCGTTTACACCGATGCGTACCTGGTTACCTTTCACACCCAGCACTGTTACTGTGACTTCATCACCAATCATTAGAGTTTCGCCTACACGGCGAGTCAAAATTAGCATTCTTTGCTCCTTGAGTAATCTCTGATATTTCTTGCTACGAAGCTATTATCCAACAAAAGTTATATTTTCGTAAACTCTCTTGGAACGAGAAATCAACCCAAAAAGACTTGTTTTTGTTGGATCTCTATCGCTTCATTTGAGGTAATATACGCATCATGCAGTATGTTAGCCGCTTTGTCGACACATTCTGGCAACAGGGCCAGCATCAGTGACTGCTGGGCACAGTGATGTTGCAACACATCGATCCCCTGCTCAGCCAACAACTGATAGGCGCTATCCAGCATACTGCTAACCTGCAACCCGACCGCCGTCAGTAAGCTAACCGGTTCACTATTGCGGATTTTATCGCCGAAAACCAGCCCCAACTTAGCGCACGCATCCTGTTTTATGACGATCGCTGTCTGTTCTGGATGTTCGATCACATTCCATACCGCAATCCCCAACATCTGACACTGCGTGAGCATGCCGGACAAATGTTCGGCCTCAACATCCAAGGTGACCAAATCACGCTGGATAGCCAAACCGCAGACCGCTTTCGGGCAAACTTCCCCTTTCACCAGACTGCCGGCATTGACGTCAAACGTCGACAACACCCGCAACGGCACATTGTTCGCCCAGGCAAACTGCACCGATGGCAGATGCAGGACTTTCGCCCCTTTACGTGCCATCTCTTCCATCGATGGGAAGTCTATCACATCCAGTTTCTGAGCCTGCTTCACGACACGGGGATCGCAGGTGTATATACCGTCAACATCGGTAAAGATCTGACACTCATCGGCTTTCAGCGCGCCAGCCAGTGTCACGGCTGTGGTGTCTGAGCCACCGCGTCCTAACGTGGTGATGTCCCCATTTTCATTGATACCCTGGAATCCAGCCACAATTACGATGTGCTCCTGCGCCAGCAGGTCATCAATGGTAGCGGTATCAATATGCTTAATCGTTGCGTCATTGTGTTGATTGTCCGTCACAATGTTCGCTTGTGCTCCGGTCAGAGAGCGTGCGGCATAGCCCAATTTATTGAGCGTCATCGCCAGCAGTGCCATCGACACTTGCTCACCGGCAGAGAGCAAAACATCAAGTTCGCGTGCGGTGGGTACACTGTCTACCTGTTTGGCCAGTTCCATCAGACGATTAGTCTCACCAGACATTGCCGATACCACCACGACAACTTGATTACCATCATTCTTCGCTCTAATGATGTGTTCAGCGACCGTGTGGATTCTTTCAATTGAACCCACTGAGGTTCCGCCAAACTTTTGCACGATAAGGGGCTTTTTCACCAGTCTTCACCTTCCCAAGACATACGTCTCATTGGGACCGCCTTATACGCAATAAATTGGGTATTCAGACGGTCTGTTATAACAAAAACCAAGCAGCATAATTGGCGTGACGAAATTTTCACCAATTAAACCACTTGGTTGTCAGAAAAAAATTACGCCCAATCAAAATTTATTGATTGAGCGTAGGTTTTTATGTGATTACAGACGCTCGGCAATCCAAGCGTCTACAGACTCTAGTGCGGATGGCAAAGCTCCTGCATCCGTACCACCAGCCTGAGCCATATCAGGACGGCCACCACCTTTGCCGCCAACTTGCTGCGCCACCATGTTGACCAGTTCACCCGCTTTCACTTTGCCAGTCAGATCTTTGGTGACACCGGCAATCAGGCCCACTTTATCGCCTGCGACGTTGCCCAGCATGATGATGCCGCTACCCAATTGGTTTTTCAGCTCATCCACCATGCCACGCAGCGCTTTGTTGTCCGCGCCGTCTAATTGCGCCACCAACACTTTCACACCTGCGATGTCTTTCACCTGATCCGTCAGACTGGCACTGGCTTGTGACGCCAGTTTGTCTTTCAATTGCTGAATTTCTTTTTCCAACGCTTTCGCTTTGGCGGCCGCTTCAGACAGCTTCTCTTCCGATTTCATTTGTAGCGCTTCGATCGCATCCAGAGCCGCTTCACCAGTTACCGCTTCAATACGACGGATACCTGCCGCGATACCGCTCTCAGATGTGATCTTGAACAAACCAATATCGCCCGTATTAGCTGCGTGGATACCACCACAAAGCTCTGTCGAGAAATCCCCCATGGACAGAACGCGTACTTCGTCATCGTATTTCTCGCCAAACAGCGCCATTGCGCCTTTCTTCTTCGCAGACTCAATGTCCATGACGTTGGTTTCGATAATGTGGTTACGACGAATTTGCGCGTTGACCAGGCGCTCAACTTCTTTCAGCTCTGCTGCCGTTACGGCCTCTAGGTGTGAAAAGTCAAAACGTAGGTTTTCTGCTTTCACCAGAGAGCCTTTTTGCGTTACGTGCTCACCCAGAACCTGACGCAGCGCAGCGTGCAACAAGTGCGTTGCTGAGTGGTTTAGCGAGATAGCCGCGCGGCGCTCTGCGTCAACGATAGTGGCGACTTCATCGCCTTTGGCCAGAACGCCTTCCGCCATAACACCGTGGTGGGCGATTGCGTTGCCTAGTTTTTGAGTGTCTTCTACACGGAATACACCGGCTTCAGTGCGGATTTCACCCGCATCACCACATTGACCACCAGACTCGGCGTAGAATGGTGTTTCACCCAGCACGATGATCGCTTTGTCGCCCGCAGATAGAGAATCCACTTCGTTGCCTTCAACGAACATTGCAGCCACTGAGCTAGAACCTTTTGTCCCCGCGTAGCCACAGAATTCAGTCTGCGTATCAACTTTGATGGCTGCGTTATAGTCTGTACCGAATTGACCCGCTTCACGCGCACGCTGGCGCTGCTCTTCCATGGCTTTCTCGAAACCTTCTTCATCAATCGCGAACTCACGTTCACGCGCAACGTCGTTGGTTAAGTCAGCTGGGAAGCCGTAAGTATCGTACAGTTTGAATACGGTTTCGCCGTCAAGCACTTTGCCATCCAGGCCGTCTAGCGCTTCATTTAGAATCGCCATGCCGCGCTCAAGTGTGCGACCGAAGTTTTCTTCTTCGATACGCAGGACTTTTTCGACTACCGCTTGCTGGCGTTTCAGTTCTTCACCGGCAGTGCCCATGATGTCTGCAAGTACGCCGACCAGTTTGTAGAAGAATGCTCCCTGCGCGCCGAGCTTGTTTCCATGACGGACAGCACGACGAATGATACGACGTAGCACATAACCACGCCCTTCGTTGGAAGGCATCACGCCATCCACGATCAGGAATGAGCATGAACGGATGTGGTCTGCGATAACGCGCAGAGACTGGTTCGACAGGTCTTGGTAACCAATGACTTCAGCCGCCGCTTTGATCAGTGTCTGGAATACGTCGATTTCGTAGTTTGAGTGAACGCCTTGCATGATGGCAGAGATGCGCTCGATACCCATACCGGTATCCACCGACGGTTTTGGCAGCGGTTCCATTGTGCCATCAGCGTGGCGGTTGAACTGCATGAATACGTTGTTCCAGATCTCGATGAAACGGTCACCATCTTCTTCCGGTGTACCCGGACGGCCACCCCAGATGTGCTCACCGTGATCGTAGAAGATCTCAGTACATGGACCACAAGGACCGGTATCCCCCATCTGCCAGAAGTTATCAGACTCGTAAGCTTTACCACCAGGTTTATCACCGATGCGTACGATGCGATCAGCAGGAACACCGATTTTCTTATTCCAGATATCAAAAGCTTCGTCATCGGTTTCGTACACGGTCACCAGCAGACGCTCTTGCGGCAGCTTCAGTACTTCAGTCAGAAACTCCCAGGCAAACGCAATCGCGTCTTCTTTGAAGTAATCGCCAAAACTGAAGTTACCCAACATTTCAAAAAAAGTATGGTGGCGGGCAGTAAAACCAACGTTTTCCAGGTCGTTGTGTTTACCACCAGCACGTACACAGCGCTGTGCCGTAGTCGCTCGAGTGTAGGCTCGCTTTTCCAGACCCAGGAAGCAGTCTTTAAACTGGTTCATCCCTGCGTTTGTAAACAGCAGGGTTGGGTCGTTGTGTGGAACCAAAGATGAACTTTCTACGATTTGGTGTCCTTTGCTCTCAAAGAATTTGAGGAACGCGTTACGAACCTCATCAGTGCTCATGTACATGCAGCTCTTCCTGAAAATAGTCGAGTGAAAATTTTGCCGTATTGTAGATCATGGCGAACTCTTCGACTAGTTTTCTTGCAGAAAAGCTACAATTGCCGGGTATGAACCCGCTAAGTTGCGGAAATGCGGTGGGAGAATTGGTACCGTTAATCCGGCTGCGCGGTCAAGGCATAACTGATTTGCTCAAAGCTGAACCCGCGATACTGCAGAAAACGGACTTGTTTGGCGTATTCTTTCTGATCCTGGGGAACGACACCTTTGAATTTTTTCTCTGCGGTCTGTCTGGCCAGTTCAAACCAGTCTTGGGGTTCGTGCTCAAACGCTTCGTCGATCACCGCATCGGCTACCCGCTTTTGCTTCAGTTCCTGACGGATCCGGCGCTCACCATGGCCTTTGTAGACGTGTTGACGGATCTGGCTTTTGGCGTAACGCAGATCATCGAGAAACTGGTGCTCAAGACAGAAAAGGATAGCCGCCTCGATCTCTTCACTCGGGTAACCTTTGACCGCCAGCTTCTGGTACAGCTCATACTCACCGTGATCACGACGGCTCAGCAGTTGCACCGCGGCTTCTTTGACCGACAAGGTCGGTGGTGTATTTCTCTGATACATAGTTTGCTTGCTCAGATAAACAAAAGCCCCGCACAGGCAGGGCTTTGACTATTTGGAAAGTGCTTAAAACTCTTCTTCCTGCTCCGGCATTTCACCGGCGCCAGCCTGAGGCTCTTCCGCCAACGCTGGCGTCAGCAGCATCTCACGCAACTTCGCATCGATGGCTTTAGCCGCCTCGGTGTTCTCTCTCAGGAACTTGCACGCGTTTGCTTTACCCTGGCCGATTTTCTCGCCATTGTAGCTGTACCATGCACCAGCTTTTTCCACCAGTTTGTGTTTCACACCCAGATCAACCAGTTCACCTTCACGGTTGAAACCCTGACCGTACAGAATCTGTGTTTCGGCTTGTTTGAATGGCGCCGCGATCTTGTTCTTCACCACTTTGATGCGGGTTTCGTTACCAACCACTTCATCGCCTTCTTTGATGGAGCCGGTACGACGGATATCCAGACGCACAGAGGCGTAGAATTTCAGCGCGTTACCACCGGTAGTTGTTTCCGGGTTACCAAACATCACACCAATCTTCATTCGGATCTGGTTGATGAAAATACACATACAGTTCGACTGTTTCAGGTTACCCGTCAACTTACGCATTGCCTGAGACAGCATACGTGCTTGCAGACCCATGTGACTGTCGCCCATCTCACCTTCGATTTCCGCTTTTGGTGTCAGTGCGGCAACCGAGTCCACCACCATCACGTCAATCGCACCAGAACGTGCCAATGCGTCACAGATTTCCAGTGCCTGTTCACCCGTGTCCGGCTGAGACACCAGCAGCGCATCAATGTCTACGCCCAGCTTCTTAGCGTAAATCGGATCCAGTGCGTGCTCGGCATCGATAAAAGCACACGTTTTTCCTTCACGTTGCGCAGCGGCGATCAGTTCCAGAGTCAGCGTGGTTTTACCAGACGACTCAGGACCGTAAACTTCAACGATACGGCCCATTGGCAGACCACCCGCACCCAGAGCGATGTCCAGAGAAAGTGAACCGGTCGAGATGGTTTCAACATCCATCGTACGGTTGTCACCCAGGCGCATGATTGAGCCTTTACCGAATTGTTTTTCAATCTGACCTAACGCGGCGGCCAGCGCTTTCTGTTTGTTCTCGTCCATCACTTTCTCCGTTGTGCACACCCAGACGGTGGCGAACTGAATCTGGTTGAACTCACATTGGTGAGTTGAATTGTTGTTTATTATACTGTTGATTCATACAGTGTCCATAGCTGTATGAAAAAAAGTTGTGCGGCTGCGCGTGCTCCGTGGCCAAAGCCAGCGGATCGCTCTTTCGCAGCGTTAGTCTTCAAGATGCTGGCAGATCACGTTCAGCGCATGTGTCACCGCTTTGGCGCGCACCGTGGCACGATCGCCTGCAAAATGACAAGTTTCAATCTGCAACCAGCCCGGCTGATCGGCAAAACCAAAACAGACCGTTCCTACAGGTTTGTCCTCACTGCCGCCATCAGGACCCGCAATACCGCTGATCGCCACCCCGATGGTGGCATGAGAATGCTGGAGCGCCCCCAGCACCATTTCTTTGACCACAGGCTCACTGACGGCGCCATGCTGCGCCAGTGTTGCCTCACTGACCCCCAGCATTTCCATTTTTGCCGCGTTGCTGTAGGTGACAAACGCGCGATCAAACCATTGTGAGCTACCCGCAACATCGGTCACAGCGCTGGCAACTCCTCCTCCCGTGCAGGATTCAGCCGTGGTCATCACGTGCTGATTATCGCGCAGCAATGCGCCCAATTTCTGACTGAGTGAGATGTGTAATTCCATGACTGAAAAACCTCTTTGTGCCTTTTCGCCCGATTAGGATTCACGTATCCTAAGCCGCTATGAAAATAAACAAAAGACGTAACCCGTGAAAGCTGATCAAAAACACACTCCAATGATGCAGCAATACCTCAAGCTCAAAGCTGAGAATCCGGAGATATTGCTGTTTTACCGCATGGGAGATTTCTACGAGCTTTTTTATGACGACGCCAAGCGCGCTTCACAGCTGCTGGATATCTCTCTGACCAAGCGTGGCGCTTCCGCCGGTGAACCGATCCCGATGGCTGGCGTGCCTTTTCACGCCGTGGAAGGGTATCTGGCCAAACTGGTGCAACTGGGCGAGTCGGTGGCCATCTGTGAACAAATCGGCGATCCGGCGACCAGTAAAGGCCCGGTAGAGCGCAAAGTGGTCAGAATTGTCACTCCGGGCACCGTCACCGACGAAGCGCTGCTGTCTGAGCGCGTCGATAACCTGATTGCGGCGATCTACTATCACGATGGCCAGTTCGGTTATGCCACGCTGGATATTACCTCAGGTCGCTTCCAGTTGAGCGAGCCGCAGAGCGAAGAAGCCATGCAGGCAGAATTGCAGCGTACCTCACCTCGTGAACTGCTGTTCCCGGAAGACTTTGAACCGGTTCACCTGATGTCGAACCGCAACGGCAACCGTCGTCGTCCGGTGTGGGAGTTTGAACTCGATACCGCCAAGCAACAACTCAACCAGCAGTTTGGCACCCGGGATCTGATTGGTTTTGGTGTGGAGCACGCCAAACTCGGCCTGTGTGCGGCTGGGTGCCTGATCCAATACGTCAAAGACACACAACGCACAGCACTGCCACACATCCGCTCTCTGACGTTTGATCGTCAGGATCATTCGGTCATTCTGGATGCCGCTACCCGGCGCAATCTGGAAATCACGCAAAACCTGTCCGGTGGCACGGACAACACCTTAGCCGATGTGCTGGATCGCACGGCGACGCCAATGGGCAGCCGCATGCTCAAGCGCTGGCTGCATCAGCCGATGCGCTGCATTGATACGCTTAATCAGCGTCTGGATGCGATCGGAGAACTGCGGGATCAGGCGCTGTTTGCGGATCTGCACCCGGTTCTAAAACAGATCGGCGATATCGAGCGTATTCTTGCCCGATTGGCCCTGCGCAGTGCCCGTCCCCGCGACATGGCCCGGTTGCGAAATGCCATGCAGCAGTTGCCGGAACTGAGCGGACTGCTCGAGAGCGTCCGCCATCCCTATCTGGGTAAACTGGCCCAGTTCACCGCTCCGATGAACGAAGTGTGCGGTCTGCTGGAACGCGCAATCAAAGAGAATCCACCGGTGGTGATTCGTGATGGTGGCGTGATTGCCGAAGGCTACAATGCAGAGCTGGACGAGTGGCGTAATCTGGCGGACGGTGCCACCGAGTTCCTCGACCAGATGGAGGCGGAAGAGCGAGAACGCCATGGCATCGACAGCCTCAAAGTCGGCTACAACAACGTGCATGGTTTCTTTATTCAGGTCAGCCGTGGGCAAAGCCATCTGGTGCCGCCGCATTACGTTCGCCGTCAGACACTGAAAAACGCCGAACGTTACATCATTCCGGAGCTCAAAGAACACGAAGACAAAGTGCTGAACTCCAAATCCAAGGCGCTGTCGCTGGAAAAACAGCTGTGGGAAGAGCTGTTTGACTTGCTGATGCCCCATCTCGAGCAGATGCAGAACTTAGCCTCGGCTCTGTCTCAGTTGGATGTCCTGCAAAACCTGGCCGAACGTGCTGACTCGCTCGACTACTGCCGCCCGAGCCTGACGCAGGCAGCGGGCATCCATATTCAAGCTGGCCGCCACCCCGTGGTGGAACAGGTGATGGACGAACCGTTTATCGCCAACCCGATCGAACTGCATCCACAACGTAAGATGCTGATCATTACCGGTCCGAACATGGGCGGTAAGTCGACGTACATGCGCCAGACTGCCTTGATCGCTCTGATGGCACACATCGGTTCCTATGTGCCAGCGGAAGCAGCGCAAATCGGTTCCATTGATCGTATCTTCACCCGTATTGGCGCCTCGGACGATCTAGCTTCCGGGCGCTCTACTTTCATGGTCGAGATGACGGAAACGGCCAATATCCTGCACAACGCGACACAGAACAGCTTGGTCTTGATGGATGAAATTGGTCGTGGTACCAGTACTTACGACGGTCTGTCACTGGCCTGGGCCAGCGCGGAGTGGCTGGCGACACAAATCGGTGCTATGACCCTGTTTGCCACGCACTACTTCGAACTAACCGAATTACCGGCGCAACTGCCGCACCTGGCGAATGTACATTTAGACGCGGTCGAACATGGTGACAGCATTGCCTTCATGCACGCAGTGCAGGAAGGGGCCGCCAGTAAATCGTACGGTCTAGCGGTGGCCGGCCTGGCGGGTGTACCGAAAAGCGTGATCAAAAATGCGCGTACTAAGCTGCATCAGTTAGAACAACTCAGCCACCTCGGTGACACGCCGGCGAAAGGCAACGGCGTTGATATCGCCAATCAACTCAGTTTGATCCCGGAGCCAAGCGAAGTGGAAGAAGCTCTGGCGAACATAGATCCCGACGATCTTACGCCTCGTCAGGCACTGGAAGAGTTGTACCGACTGAAAAAACTGCTCTAAAACGGCACAAAAAAGGGCGATGGTTCACCATCGCCCTTTTCCTATGTCGCCCGTTACTCGTCTTCAACGCTGAACAGGTTTTCCATATTCAGCCCCTGCTTGACCAGGATTTCGCGTAAACGACGTAACCCTTCAACCTGAATCTGACGCACGCGCTCGCGAGTCAGGTTAATTTCACGACCGACTTCTTCCAGCGTCGACGGTTCATACCCCAACAACCCAAAGCGGCGAGCCAGCACCTCTTTTTGTTTCGGGTTCAGTTCATCCAGCCAGTCAATCAACGAGGTTTTGATGTCGTCATCCTGAGTCGACAGCTCCGGATCGGAATTATTCACGTCCGGAATAATGTCCAGCAGTGCTTTCTCACCGTCACCGCCAATCGGCGTGTCGACAGAGCTGACGCGTTCGTTGAGACGCAGCATTTTGCTAACGTCATCGACCGGCTTGTCCAGTTGAGTGGCAATTTCTTCTGCGGTGGGCTCGTGATCCAGTTTCTGCGACAGTTCACGCGCAGTACGCAGATAGATATTGAGTTCTTTGACCACGTGGATCGGCAGACGTATGGTGCGCGTCTGGTTCATCAGGGCCCGTTCAATGGTCTGACGGATCCACCAGGTCGCATATGTTGAAAAACGGAAGCCGCGTTCCGGGTCGAATTTTTCGACCGCGCGGATAAGCCCCAGATTCCCCTCTTCGATCAGATCCAGTAGCGCCAGGCCACGGTTGCTGTAACGACGGGAAATTTTCACCACCAAGCGCAAGTTACTTTCAATCATACGTCGGCGGGCTGCTTCATCGCCTCGTAGCGCCCGACGAGCATACAGCACTTCTTCTTCAGCAGTCAGGAGCGGCGAAAAGCCGATTTCACTGAGGTAGAGTTGTGTGGCGTCCAAGCTTTTGCTGGTAACCTCAAACTCTTCTTTGGTGTCATCAGTGGATGAATTGTTACTAGAATTGTTTTCGGCGCTCTCTTCTACCTCAAGCATTTCCATCGCTTCGGTATCCGAATCTGCATCGAATTCTTGGAGTTTTGTTGCTGTGTTGCTGATACTCATAGTGCCTCCCCCTGGCGAGCTAGCAAGACATTACCGCTTTTAATGTCGCTTCATTACTCAGTACAAGTAAATCTACGGTAAGTAGCGCTTTGGATTCACCGACTTACCCTGGTAGCGAATTTCAAAGTGCAAGCGCACACTGTTGGTACCCGAACTTCCCATGGTCGCAATCTTTTGGCCTGCTTTCACACTCTGTCCTTCGTGTACAAGCAACCGATCATTATGGGCATACGCACTCAGATAGTTGTCATTATGTTTTATAATCACCAGATTACCGTAACCCCGGAGCGCATTACCTGAATAAACTACGGTGCCTGCTGCAGTCGATGTGATGGATTGACCACGCTGCCCTGCGATGTCTATCCCTCGGTTGCCCTGATCTCCTGCAGAAAAGTTCTTAATCACTCTCCCTTTTGTTGGCCATAACCATTTGGTTACTTTGTCGTTTTTTGGTGTCGAACTGCTGACAGTTTTGTTAACATTTTGTTTACTTGTACTGCCAACATACTCCTTTGGTTTGGATTGTTCAACCTTCTTTTCTGGTTCTTTTTTGACCTGTTTTTGGTTATTTTTTGAACCCGTAGACGTAACCTTTTGATTCGAGTTTTTACTCGAATTGGTCACAACCGGTTTGGTGGCGGCTGTACTGCCAGCGCTAGTAGCCGCGGCTGAAGCCACGACAGCCGTAGCGGCTGCAACACTGGTGGTTTCTTTCGCTGCCCCAGCGCCGGTTCCGCCGTAGGCCGGTGGCACGTAAGTCGGACGCCAAAGCTTGAGTTTCTGTCCAGGGTGAATGGTATAAGGCGCATCCAAGTTATTGTAACGAATCAGATCATTTACATCTTTGCCTGTGATGTA
The DNA here is from genome assembly GCF_009904845.1 of Vibrio sp. V38_P2S17PM301. NCBI lineage: Bacteria > Pseudomonadati > Pseudomonadota > Gammaproteobacteria > Vibrionales > Vibrionaceae > Vibrio > Vibrio sp. V38_P2S17PM301. The sequence goes on from NZ_WXWO01000042.1 coordinate 11,951, forward strand.
GGCGATGAAATACAGCGTATCGCCACGTTCAACCTGGTAGTAGCTGCCACGGTAACTACCTCGCTCCACAGAGTTGTAGTCGCGTTTCAATCCAGACACTGGCGCAGGGGAATGCGCAGCACATCCAATCAATGTGCTGCTAAGGCCAAACATCAGTATCGATTTAGACCACATACTCATGGGTTACGCGAGATCACCTGCTATCAGGGGTACGAAACGCACCATTTCAATTACTTCCGATGTAAACTCATCGCCATGGCGAGTGACTTTCATCAGGGCTTGTTCTTCAGTGCCGACCGGGATCACCAGCACACCACCGTCATTAAGTTGCGCCATCAAGGCTTGCGGCAGGGTTTCTGCCGCGGCCGTTACGATGATCGCATCAAACGGCGCTTTCGCGGCCCAGCCCTGCCAGCCATCGGCGTGCTTGGTCGAGACATTGTAAATATCGAGCTGTTTCAGGCGCCGCTTCGCATCCCATTGCAGGGCTTTAATCCGTTCGACGGAATACACATGCTCCACCAGTTGCGCCAACACGGCGGTCTGATAACCGCTGCCAGTCCCGATTTCCAGAACTTTACTGGTGCGCTTAAGCGCAAGCATTTCCGTCATTTTGGCCACGATATAAGGTTGAGAAATGGTTTGTCCGTGGCCAATCGGCAGTGCGTTATTGTCATAGGCCTGATGCAACATTGCCTGCGAGACAAAGTTCTCGCGTGGCAAGGTATAGATCGCATTCAGTACCTGCGGATCCTGGATGCCACTGGCGACAAGGCGTTCCACTAATTTGTCGGCATGTGGGTTGGTCATGATCATCGGTCCTTCAGCCAGTTATCCATACTCTGCAAAGACTCATGCGCGGTCAAATCGACCTGCAACGGAGTGACCGATACCCAGCCTTGTTCAGTGGCATGGAAATCCGTCCCTTCGCCGGCATCCTGCTCTTTGCCCGGCGGACCAAGCCAATAGATGTCATGACCGCGAGGGTCAAGTTGTTTAATCATGTTTTCCGCATGATGACGCGCACCCAGACGCGTTATTTTTACCCCTTTCAGGGCCGCACTGGCAAGATCCGGAACGTTAACATTGAGTAAACGATTGGTCGGAATCGGTTTTTCAATGTGTTGTTCCACCAGTTGACGGGCAACCCGGGCTGCGGTGGTAAAATGGTGTTTACCGACCAGCGAGAACGCAATCGCCTGCACTCCGAGAAAGTGTCCTTCCATCGCCGCCGCCACGGTTCCCGAATAGAGCACATCGTCACCAAGATTGGCGCCATGATTGATGCCGCTCAACACCAGATCTGGCAGATCATCTTTCATCAACTCATTGAGTGCAAAGTGGACACAGTCGGTCGGCGTTCCCTGCACTGAATACGTCCTTTCAGCGATTTGGGTGACACGTAGCGGCTGCTCAAGCGTCAGTGAGTTCGAGGCGCCACTGCGGTTACGATCCGGCGCGACAATGGTAATTTCCGCCAGATCACGCAACTCCTGTGCTAAGGCATGTATCCCTTCCGCATACACACCATCATCATTACTGATTAAAATTTTTAGTGGTCTTTCCATGACTTAGTACACACGCTCTACCGGAATTTCTTCCACTAACTCTCGTACAATCGCCGTTGCGAAGCAACCCGCGTCCAAAGAGAAGTGCAGGGTTATATTGTTGCCGTCGACCTGCCAGCTGAGGTCCTGCGCTTTTAGCGCCACTGGTCGACGCTCATGACGCATCCGGTTACCCCGAATCAACGCCATCAGATCCGGCTCAGCGTCCAGTTGTGGTTGTTCAAGAGCCAGTGCCTGCGCCTGCGTCGGCAGCGCATTATCGCCCGCCATCGCCGCGCTGATTTGTACTTCACCGCGCTCAAGCTGAAGATTGAACGCCGCCACCTGGTCGGCCTCCACCAGCGTCGATCCCTCGCCTGTCAGCGCAATGTCGCCTTCCACAACTCGATCGAACGCTCCCTGCTCAATCCGCGCAGACACGATATGGTTGAAGATCCACGAACGGGCCGCCGACAGATACAGGCTGCGCTTGTTCTGGTTACGGGTACGAACGTTCTCACGCCCCCAGCGACGGGCTTCATTGACGTTGTTCCCCTGGTTACCAAACCGCTGACTGCCGAAATAGTTCGGTACGCCAGTCTCAGCAATTGCAGACAAACGTTGCAAAACATCTTCTGTATCAGAGACTTCAGACAAAGTCAGCGTAAAATGATTCCCTTTGAGATCGCCGGGGCGCAATTTTTTGTGATGACGTGTCACCGCCAGAATTTCAATGCTTGGGTATTGCTTCAGAAAGGCATCGAAATCCGGTGCGTCGCCACCAGGCAGATGGACACTCAGCCATTGCTCTGTCACAGCATGACGGTCTTTCAGACCCGCCCAACTGACATCTTTCGATTTCACGCCGCACGCTTTTGCCAGTTCATTGGCCACAAAGCTGGTGTTTTCACCGGTTTTGCGAATCCGCACCATCAAGTGTTCGCCCTGACCAGACAACTCATAACCCAGATCTTCCCGGACCTGAAAATGCTGTGGTTGTGCTTTCAGTTTGGCTTTGGCTTTTGGCACACCATTCAGGTAGGCCAGAGGGGATAACATATCGGACATATTCAGTTTCTACTCATCCGCCATCACGCTTTCATCAGCAACACCACCGCTTCGGTAGCAATGCCTTCTTTACGCCCGGTAAAACCGAGACGTTCCGTCGTGGTGGCCTTTACATTAATATTGCCTGGGTCAGTGCCCAGATCCGCCGCGATGGTGGTCTGCATGGCTTCGATGTGCGGCGCCATCTTCGGAGCCTGGGCGATAATGGTAATGTCGGCATTTCCCAGCACATAACCCTGCGCTTGCACCCGGCGATAGACATCTTTCAGCAGTTCACGACTGTCTGCGCCTTTCCATTTGTCGTCGGTGTCCGGGAAATGGCGGCCGATATCTCCGGCGGCAATCGCACCCAGCAGCGCATCACACAATGCGTGCAGCGCGACGTCACCATCGGAATGAGCAATCAACCCTTGCTCGTACGGGACCGCCACACCACCAATAATCACCGGGCCCGGTCCACCAAATTTATGGACGTCAAAACCGTGACCAATTCGAATCATAACCCTTCCTTACTTACTGAATTTCAATCGCGGCGCAAGTAAAACTCGGCCAGCGCAAGATCTTCGGGCTGGGTAATTTTGATGTTGTCAGCCCGCCCTTTCACCAACGCAGGCTTATAACCCAGCCATTCGAGCGCCGACGCTTCGTCGGTGATCATCACACCTTGAGCCAGTGCTTTAGCCAGTGCGTCGGTTAATTGCTCAGTATTAAACATTTGTGGCGTCAAAGCGTGCCAAAGCGCCTGCCGTTCCACGGTGTGGTCAATGTTGCATGCCGCGTCCGCGCGTTTCATGGTGTCGCGTACCGGGCTCGCCAGAATGCCGCCCACTTCATGCTGCGCCACCGCGGCTATCAAAGCGTCGAGATCGGCGTGTGTAATGCACGGCCTGGCCGCATCATGCACCATTACCCATTCAGATAACGCGTGGGCCTGAATGTATTTCAGTGCAGACAACACCGAGTCTGCACGCTCACCTCCACCGGAGACCCGCACCACGTCAGGATGCGCTGCAATCGCCAGTGCCGGAAAATACGGGTCGCCATCGGTTACGGCCACCACCACCTTTGAGATTTTAGGATGACTAAGCAGTTTGTGTACGGTGTGTTCCAACACTGTGTGACCGGCAATCGGCAAATACTGTTTTGGCCTATCGGCCTGCATACGGCTGCCGACCCCGGCTGCGGGGACCACGGCGATCACAGAGGCGATGTCTGACATGCTATTTGGTTTCCTCCCCGACGATGCGGTAGAAGGTCTCCCCCTCTTTGATCATTCCCAGCTCGTGGCGGGCACGCTCTTCAATCGCGTCCAGCCCCTGGCGCAAGTCATCGATCTCAGCAAACATTTCAGTATTGCGTGAGTGGAGGCTTTGGTTCACCTGTTCCTGAACTTCGATTTCAGCATTCACGGCTTTAAAGTCAGAAATGCCGTTTTTACCGAGCCACAATTCATATTGCAGCCAGCCGAGCAGCACGATGAGGGTAAGAGCAAAAATTCGCATATCACCTGACATTAACGAGGAAAAGAAAGACTACTTTATACCACAACGCCCGGAGTCAGGCGAGGCGGCACTCAGTAGTCTTTTCACTAATCGTGTCAGGATGTTAACAGGACAGGGTTAACCCATCATCAGAAAGGCGAACAACCCGGCACCCAGAAGAAGGCGATAAATGACAAACGGCATCATTCCCATACGGGCAATCAACTTGAGGAAAAAGTGGATGCACAGGTAAGCACTGATGAACGAGGTCACAATCCCCGTCAGCATGAAGCCAAGGTGAACAGGCGCGCCACTGGTGACCAGATTCATTCCCAGGTAGCCCCCCGCCAGCATGATGATCGGAATGGACATCAAAAAGGAAAAACGGGCCGCCGCTTCACGGGTAAAGCCCAGATACAACGCCGCAGTAATGGTAGCGCCCGAGCGGGAAGTCCCGGGAATGATCGCCAGCGCCTGAGCCAGACCAACAAACAGCGCCGATTTCCAGGTAGCCTGATACTCATCATCGCTTTGCGTCGCGTGTTTGTCGACGTACCACAGCAGTATGCCAAACACGATGGTCGTGGTGGCGATCACCCAAGCACTGCGCAGGTAAGTTTCCACCACATCCTTCATCAGCAGGCCAAAAATACACGCCGGAATGGTCGCCAGTACAATCAACCACGCCAGTTTCGCTTCTTTGCTGCGATCGCCCCGGAAAATGGAAGCGAAGAAAGCGCTTAATAAACTGATGACTTCCTTACGGAAATAGATCACCACCGCCGCCAACGTACCGACATGGACCGCCACATCAAACGCTAGGCCCTGATCGGCCCAGCCCAAAATCGCCGAAGGCAAAATCAGATGCGCCGAACTGGAAATTGGCAAAAACTCAGTCAGGCCCTGGATCAGCGCCAGCATAAAGGCTTCATAATAACTCATGAGATACTCAAAAAAGGTCAGGATTGAACCACAGCTCAATCTGGGTTAACGATTGAAAAGAAGGCATTGCCTGCCACAACGCCGCGATGGTGCGGCCATCTCCCGGCACGACCCGTTGCGGACACAACTCATACAGCGGTTGCAGTACAAAAGGGTATTTATAAATGTCGCTGCGGGGAATTTCCGGTTGCGTGTCCGACACCATCTCACCGAATAAGATGATGTCCAGATCGAGCGTCCGGTCTTCCAGTTTACCGGCGTCGGGCCGGCGTCCCCACTTTAGCTCTATGTTACGCAGCGCCTGTGAAAATTGCGTGAAAGTCAGCTCCGTTTTTAGCTCGATCACCAGGTTATAAAACGGGTGGCTGTCGAATCCGAGTGCATCACACTCATACACCTGAGACAAACGCAGTTGCTGGCCAAGTTGCGATAACTCACGTACCGCCGCTTCGACGTGTTTGCGTCGTTCAAGGTTGGTACCGACACCGATGTAACTGGTGATCACATCTGGCCCCGCTCAATGACGACACCCACACCTTTGGCCTGAGGTACGGCACCAGGTTTGGTCAGACGAATGCGGACGCCCGCGACAGCAAAACGGGTCATGATCAGTGCCGCTACTTCTTCCGCGACACGTTCCACCAGCAGGAAGCGACCATTTTCAATATGCGACAGAACTGCCTGACTGACCTGAGCATAATCCAGAGCATCCGCCACATCATCGCTGTGACCCGCCGGGCGGTTGTCGTGTGCCATTTCGATATCCAGCACCAGCTTCTGCTTAATTTCCTGCTCCCAGTCGTATACACCGATCGTGGTGATCACTTCTAACTGCTCAATAAACACTTTATCCATGGTGATAGCCATTTCCTTCAGAGGTCGGATACCCAAACTAAAACAAAACACATATCATTAAAAACTCAGCTTCTGCTCACACATCCGCCAACGGGTTCGGTAGTTTGAGTCAAATTTTCGCGATATGATAGCAACATAGAGCATACGTTTCAGCCATTAAGAGTATCCATGACACCACTCGCCCTCATCCTGATCATTTCTGCCTACTTACTGGGGTCGATCTCGAGTGCCGTGCTGATCTGCCGGGTACTGCGTCTGCCGGACCCTCGCAGCGCCGGATCCCAAAACCCCGGTGCCACGAACGTGCTGCGCATTGGTAGTAAACAAGCAGCGGTAGCGGTGCTGGTGTGTGACATGTTGAAAGGCACCATTCCGGTGTGGGGCGGCTATTTTCTCGATATTGATCCGATCATTCTCGGGGTGGTGGCCATTGCGGCCTGTCTCGGACATATGTATCCGATTTTCTTCCATTTTAAAGGAGGAAAAGGAGTGGCGACGGCGCTGGGCGCAATTGCTCCGATTGGCTGGGACCTGACGTTATTGATCATAGCAACCTGGCTGGTGATCGCACTGATCTTCCGCTACTCCTCGCTGGCCGCACTGATCACGGTACTGCTGGCACCCTTATATACCTGGCTGATCAAACCACAATATACCCTGCCGGTAGCCATGTTGTGCTGCCTGATCGTGTTTCGACATCACCAGAACATCCGCCGTCTGTTCGATGGCACCGAGCCCAAAGTCGGCGAAAAGAAAGACATAAAAAAGACCTACTGAGAGGTCTTTCGATTAAACGTGCTCGGCAAGAAAGCGCTCCAGCATCTGTGTCACGTACTGTGGCTGCTCCAGATTACTGATGTGTCCCGCTGCGGGAATTTGCACCAACTCACTGCCCGCGATGCAATCTTGCATCAGGAACGATTCCAGTACCGGACGCGGGGTGTCTTCCTCACCCACGGCGATCAAAACCGGCAACGCCAATGTTTCCAGCTCTTCGATCAGATCGCGACGACCAAACACCATGCGGCCGATACGTGCGATTTCCACGGCATCTTGCCCTTTGATCGCCGAAAGCTGAGCCGAAAATTTGTTCACTAATTGCGGAGAGTTCTGCGCCGCGTTACGGGCAAAGAACATTGGTACCACCGCATTGACGATCGGTGCGGGTACCATCTGCGCCATGCTGATGGCTTCCAGCATCGCAAAGTATTTTTGGTGAGTCACCTCCGGCTCCAGACCGACAAAGGTGTCCATCATTACCAGCCCCGTCACTCGTCCGGGCGCCATCAGCGCCAGCTCCGTGCCCCACATGCCGCCGACCGACAGCCCGACAACCGCAAACTGTGCCACATCGATATGATCCATCAGCGCCAGCATATCTGCCGCAATGTCCTGCAATGAACGGGTTTTCTGTGGCGCCGGATCGGATTCACCGTGCGCCCAAAGATCCGGCACAATGCAGCGATATGACTGACTGAGCGCTTCAATTTGTGGTGCCCACATCTGGTGATCCCACAAGTAGCTGTGACCCAGCAGCAAAACAGGTCCCTGCCCCACATCCAGATAAGCGAGCTGTTGTCCATCTATGGTAAATTTTTTCATCATGACAGTGTCCATCAAAGGTATTGTTGTAATTTTTGTCGTTATCCTATCATCATTACTATCAATCACCACTCGGAGCTGTCGCCAGACGCAGCGATAAAAAAACGGCCGCACAGGGCGACCGCTTTTTCATAACTGGTAAATCAGGCAATCGGTTCCAACTGGTCAATCGGCCAGCGCGGCGTCGCCTGTACCGACAGGTCAGCCACTTCGCCATTTTTCAGACGCTGCATGCCCGCGTAAGCAATCATGGCGCCATTATCGGTACAAAATTCGGTGCGCGGATAATAGACTTCACCGCCGATTTTGTTCGCCAGTTTTTCCAGCTCAGCACGCAAACGCTTATTCGCGCTCACACCGCCGGCTATCACGATACGCTTCATGCCTGTCTGCTCCAGTGCGCGGCGACATTTGATCGCCAGCGTCTCACAGACGGCTTCTTCAAACGCGTACGCAATATCCGCTCGGGTCTGCTCGTCATCATCGTTGGCTGCAATGGTGTTGGCGGTGAAAGTTTTCAACCCGGAAAAACTCATGTCCAGTCCCGGGCGATCGGTCATCGGTCGCGGAAACTTAAAGCGCCCTGGCGTGCCCTTCTCCGCCAGCTTCGACAGCAGCGGTCCACCCGGGTAATCCAGCCCCATCAGTTTCGCGGTCTTATCAAACGCTTCACCAGCGGCATCATCAATCGACTCGCCAAGAATCTTGTACTCACCGATGCCTCTCACTTCGACCATCATCGAGTGACCACCAGACACCAGCACCGCAACAAACGGGAACGGCGGCACGTTATCTTCCAGCATTGGCGCCAGCAGGTGGCCTTCCATATGGTGGACCGGTACAGCCGGCACATTCCAGGCATACGCAATACTGCGCCCGATGGTCGCGCCCACCAGCAATGCGCCCACCAATCCCGGGCCAGCGGTGTAGGCAACCCCGTCAATGTCCGCGGGTGTCAGGTTGGCTTCAGCCATCGCCGCTTTGATCAGCGGAATGGTCTTTTTCACGTGATCGCGCGAGGCCAGTTCCGGTACCACACCACCGTAGTCGGCATGCAGTTTTACCTGACTGTACAACTTGTGCGCCAACAGGCCTTTTTCATCGTCATAGATAGCGATTCCCGTTTCATCACAGGAGGTTTCAATGCCAATAATGCGCATATTTTTCTCGGTACACCCGTATCCACAATCAAAATTTGGCGCAATCTTACCTCGCCTTGGCTTTTCAAACAAATTTTGTACAGACAATAGGCAATAAAAGGCTTTACAATGGCTATGTGATCGGATTAAAATTCCGCACCATTTTTGATCAAGCTGGTTAGCGTCCAAGCAATTCATGTTTGACTGTTATAGGCCAGCATTAACGAATAACCCCTGAGGTGAAAGGCATATGCCAGTAGTTAAAGTACGTGAAAACGAACCGTTCGACGTAGCTCTGCGTCGTTTCAAGCGCTCTTGCGAAAAAGCAGGTATCCTTTCTGAAGTGCGTCGTCGTGAGCACTACGAAAAACCAACTACCGTTCGCAAACGCGCTAAAGCAGCAGCTCAAAAGCGTCACGCTAAGAAGCTAGCTCGCGAAAACGCTCGTCGCGTTCGCCTGTACTAATAACTTAATTCAGTAAAGGAATTGAGTTATGGCTCTGATTGACACACTCAAAGAAGAGCAAAAATTAGCGATGAAAGCCAGGGACAAAACGCGCCTTGGCACTATTCGTTTGGCTCTGTCGGCCATTAAACAACGTGAAGTTGACGAACAGATCACTCTGGGCGACGACGATATTCTCGCTGTGCTGACAAAAATGGTCAAACAACGTCGCGACTCTGTTGCGCAGTATGAAGCTGCAGGTCGTCAAGACTTGGCAGACGCTGAGCAAGCGGAAATCGTTGTCCTTGAGGAATTTATGCCTCAACCACTGAACGAAGATGAAGTCGCAGCACTGATTGACAGTGCTATCACCGAATCTGGCGCAGCGGGCATGCAAGACATGGGGAAAGTGATGGCCGTGCTCAAGCCGCAAATTCAAGGGCGTGCAGACATGGGGAAAGTGAGTGGTTTAGTTCGCGCTAAACTCGCTTAAACCAACCCCATTTGCAGCAAGCCGTGCTATCCACTGGAACGCACGGCTTGTTTGTATCTATCCTATCTACATTGAGGCTTTCTATTCGGTTTTATGGCAGGACACATCCCTCGCAGCTTTATTGATGACCTCCTTGCTCGGCTTGATATTGTCGATATCATTGACGCACGCGTAAAACTGAAGAAAAAAGGCAAAAACTACAGCGCTTGTTGCCCGCTCCACAACGAAAAGACCCCGTCTTTCAGCGTCAGCCAGGAAAAGCAGTTCTATCACTGTTTTGGCTGCGGTGCACACGGCAATGCCATCGATTTTATGATGGAATTCGAGCGGCTGGAATTTCCTGAAGCCATTGAAGAACTGGCCTCTTTTCTCGGCCTGGATGTGCCACGGGAACAGCGCAGCGGCAGCAATTTCAATCAGCAGCCACGCGCCAACAGCGAACAAAAACGCAGCCTCTATGATTTGATGGGCAGTATTGCTCAGTTCTATCGTGATCAGCTCAAGCTCTCGTCCAGTAAGGTAGCCATCGAATACCTCAAGGGCCGCGGCTTATCCGGTGAAATTGTGCAGAAGTTTGGTATCGGCTATGTCCCCGACGAGTGGGACAGCGTGCGCAAGAACTTTGCCCGCGGCCGCGATGCAGAAGAGATGCTGACCTCAGCGGGTATGCTGGTTGAGAACGACAACGGCCATCGCTATGACCGTTTCCGCGGGCGGATCATGTTCCCAATCCGCGATCGACGTGGCCGCGTGATCGGCTTTGGAGGCCGGGTGCTCGGCGAAGGCACCCCCAAATATCTCAACTCTCCGGAAACGCCGATCTTTCACAAAGGCAAAGAGCTTTACGGCCTGTACGAAGTGTTGCAGGCGTACCGAGAGCCGCCGCAGATACTGGTCACTGAAGGCTATATGGATGTGGTGGCACTGGCACAATACGGAGTGGATTACTCCGTGGCGTCTCTGGGGACATCCACAACCGGCGACCACCTGCAAGTGCTGTTTCGCCAGACCAGTGCCGTGATCTGCTGTTACGACGGCGACAACGCGGGTCGTCAGGCTGCCTGGCGCGCGTTGGAAAATGCTCTACCCTATTTGAACGGGAACAAAACTCTTAAGTTTATGTTCCTGCCGGATAAAGAGGATCCCGATTCATTTATCCGCCAGAACGGCACCGAAGCATTTGAGCAGCATGTCCAGCAGGCCACGCCGTTTTCTGACTTTCTGTTCAGTGGCTTAATGGAAAAAGTGGTCGACAACAGCAGCCGAGAAGGTCGCTTTCGGGTGGTCCATCTGGCCGAACCGCTCATCAACTCGGTACGAGATGAGTCATTAAAGCTATATTTATGGGAAGAGCTATCGCTGCGAACCGGCCTGAGCTCTGACGCGATTCAGTCTAGCTTGAACAAAAAAAGCACCAGTGAGGCCGCGGCACGTCCCCAGCCTCATAAAGAGATCAAGCGCACACCGATGCGAGAAGTGATCGCTTTGCTTATTCAGAATCCAAGCTATGCTGAAATGGTACCGGACCTGTCCAGTGTCCGGGGATTGGCGTTGCCTGGTTTGGGTTTATTGGTGGAAGTACTTGATTATTGTCAGTCCCACCCCCATATCAACACCGGCCAGTTGCTTGAACACTGGCGTAATAACAAAAATGAGGCGCTTCTGTCTCGTCTTGCCAGCTGGGAGATCCCGCTCGCTGAAGACAATCAAGAAGATATATTTTTAGACTCATTGGACAAAATACTTGCTCAGTGCGTTGAAAAACAAATTGAAAACCTGCAGGCCAAAGCAAGAAGTGTCGGTTTATCAGCCGAAGAGAAAAGGGAGCTGCTAGCCTTAATGCTAGATTTGAAAGCGTAACCCTGTTTGATTAGTCAGCAATGAATAAATTTGTTAGTATTCGTGGTTTGCATTTCGCATACTAATTCCTTCACCAGATACGAAGTTGGATACCGTCTATGGATCAAAATCCGCAGTCACAGCTAAAACAACTTGTCATTAAGGGCAAGGAACAAGGCTATCTGACCTATGCCGAAGTTAACGATCACCTGCCCGCAGAAATCGTCGATTCCGAGCAGGTAGAAGACATTATTCAGATGATTAATGACATGGGTATTAAGGTAGTGGAAACCGCTCCTGATGCCGATGACCTTGCTCTTAGCGATGACAACAACATCACCGACGAAGACGCTGCCGAAGCGGCCGCGGCTGCACTATCCAGTGTAGAGAACGAAATCGGCCGTACCACCGACCCGGTGCGCATGTACATGCGCGAAATGGGTACGGTAGAACTGCTGACTCGTGAAGGTGAAATCGATATCGCGAAGCGTATTGAAGATGGTATCAACCAGGTTCAGAACGCTGTCGCAGAATACCCAGGTACGATTCCATACATTCTGGAACAGTTCGACAAAGTTCAAGCCGAAGAACTGCGCTTGACCGACCTGATCACCGGCTTCGTAGATCCAAACGATGAAGAGACCAGCGCCCCAACGGCCACTCACATCGGTTCGGAACTGGCAGAAAAAGAACTGGCGGACGAAGACGACGAAGATCTCGACGAAGACGAAGATGAAGACAAGGAAGATGACGACTCTTCTGAAGAAGAAGATACCGGCATCGACCCTGAGTTGGCGCTTGAGAAATTCACCGATCTGCGCAACACCTTCCAGAACTACCGTCTGGCAGTAAACGAACACGGTCGTGAAAGCAACAAAGCCAGCGAAGCGCACGCACTGGTTATCGACGTATTCAAAGAATTCCGTCTGACACCAAAACAGTTTGACTACCTGGTGGAAGAACTGCGTACCGCTATGGATCGCGTACGCACGCAAGAGCGCCTGATCATGCGCTCGACGGTTGAATACGGCAAAATGCCGAAGAAATCTTTCATTGCTCTGTTTACCGGCAATGAATCCAGCGAAGCCTGGTTGGATGAAGTTCTGTCTTCAGACAAACCTTACGCTGAAAAGATCAAACGCAGCGAAGACGACATCCGTCGCTCTATCCTGAAGCTGAAAGCGATCGAAGAAGAAACGTCACTGACGGTTCAGAACATCAAAGACATCAGCCGCCGTATGTCTATCGGTGAAGCCAAAGCTCGCCGCGCAAAGAAAGAGATGGTGGAAGCCAACTTGCGTCTGGTTATTTCGATTGCTAAGAAATACACCAACCGCGGTCTGCAATTCCTGGATCTGATCCAGGAAGGTAACATCGGTCTGATGAAAGCGGTCGACAAATTTGAGTACCGTCGTGGTTACAAATTCTCGACCTACGCGACCTGGTGGATCCGTCAGGCGATCACTCGTTCAATCGCTGACCAAGCTCGTACGATCCGTATTCCGGTTCACATGATCGAAACGATCAACAAGCTCAACCGTATCTCGCGTCAAATGTTGCAAGAGATGGGCCGTGAGCCGTTACCGGAAGAGCTGGCAGAGCGCATGCAAATGCCGGAAGACAAGATCCGTAAAGTACTGAAAATTGCCAAAGAGCCAATCTCAATGGAGACACCAATCGGTGACGACGAAGATTCGCATCTGGGTGATTTCATCGAGGACACCACGCTAGAACTGCCGCTGGATTCTGCGACTTCTACCAGCCTGAAAGTGGCGACTCGTGACGTACTGGCAGGCCTGACGCCTCGTGAAGCGAAAGTACTGCGTATGCGCTTTGGTATCGACATGAATACCGACCACACTTTGGAAGAGGTTGGTAAGCAGTTCGACGTTACCCGTGAGCGTATCCGTCAGATCGAAGCCAAAGCACTGCGTAAGCTTCGTCATCCAAGCCGCTCGGAAACTCTGCGCAGCTTCCTGGACGAGTAATCAACCAAGCATGAAAAAAGGTGAGCAATGGCTCACCTTTTTTGTACCCGAACGTTCTAAGTGGATAAAAACTAAGCGCAATTGGTAATATCTGCGGCTAGACACCCCGGCAAGCTTCCCCTATAATCGTTGTCCTAATTTGGCCCCTTAGCTCAGTGGTTAGAGCAGTCGACTCATAATCGATTGGTCCGCAGTTCAAGTCTGCGAGGGGCCACCATATTGCAGAAGGCTCGTAGAGAAATCTACGGGCCTTTGTTTTTCTGGCCTTCCGTATTCAGCTCCTTTTTCCTCAACAGTGATGACTTCCGGTATGCTCTGGTCGATTAATGCCAGTTATCCATCTCAATATGAGATAAATATCGAGTTCCATCTCGGGAAGGACACCCATGATCCAAAAGCTCCCAGAACTCACCGCTCATAACCTGTGCTCGATGACGCTTTGACTATACTCAAAACTCATCTTGTGTACGGGAAGCGCTATGGACCAAACCCACACTCCGGCAACGGGCGCGGATCTGCTTAGCCTTGGGATCATCACTCTATTGTGCGGGTATCTGTACTACCTGATGGAGTGGCTGTTTTTCTACTTTCGTCCGTCGATGTTCAGCTATCTTGATGTGATACACAGTGTCGCGGTTGCGCTGGTAGCGCCATTGCCCTTAGTGGTGATAGGCGTTATGGCCGTATTGCTGCTGACTTTGCTTATGCTGCGCGCACCGGGGACTATCCCGCTGATTGGGTTGCCGCTAAGACACATCGCCCTGTTGATTCCCGGCTTGATTCTCGCCTGTACCACTTTTCTACTGATCGATAATTTTACCTATACCCTGCTTCGCTTTGCCTCACCGTCGGCAAACAGCCTATTGGTTAAATCAGTGTATTGGCTGCTTTTTATTGGTTTAGTAGGTTATTTTGTGCGCCGCCTGATGCCAGCCATGTCGTACCTGGCCACGCACATCGCGCTGCAGCGTCAACTCAGCACAACCTGCGCCGTGCTTCTGAGCCTCTCCTTGGTGATGGTGTGGCTGTCTTATCAGTCACCACAAGTTATTGTACATATACCGGCTCAAAGTGCGGTGCAGGTGCAACCCGAATCACCGCCTAATATTATTGTGTTCAGCGCTGATGGCGTGAACAGCAATCATGTTTCGGTGTACGGTTACGCGCGCCAAACCACACCGTTTTTAGAGCAGATCGCCCGCGAGAGCATGGTGTTTCATCATCACTGGACCAACTCCGCCAAAACCACCGGCGCCATGGGAGCGATGCTGAGCGGCAAATACCCGACTCGAACCCGGGTGATCTTCCGCCCGGATACGTTTCGCGGTCAGGACATGTACCAGCACCTGCCGGGGTTGCTGAAACAGGCGGGATATTTCAACATCGATATCACCCTGCGCTATTACGTTGATCCGGTGGATCTCAAGATCAGAAACGGTTTTGATTACGCCAATCGCCGCCATGTCTCTTCGCGCCATAACGACATTCGGGAGGTTATTGTTCAGCGCTGGCCAGACAGTGTGCAGTTCTGGGAGGAAACCTGGCAACGCCTCTATCAACGGTTAGCTCATCTGACGGGCCATGCACCAATGGCGTACCCACATCAACTGGTTAGTGGTGGCTTGGACATTCCCAAGGGATTCAGCGATCGCGATCGGGTCAATCAACTCATAACCCACATCGCTACCGCACCACGTCCATATTTTGCTAATGTTCACCTGCTCGGCCCACACGGTAATAAATTTTCCTATGAAACCCCGGTGTTTACCGACACCAAACATCAGCCCCAAATGTGGATGCTCGATCACTACGACAACGCGATTCGTCAGTGGGATACGTATGCTCAAGAAATCTATCAGTTGTTGATTGAACGGGGCGAACTGGACAACACCATACTGATTTTCACCAGTGATCACGGTATCGGCCACAGCATTGATCAAACGCTGCCTTTGTTGATCCGCTTTCCACATCGCGAGCCAAGCGGAGTGGTTGTACAGCCTTCGCAACGGGTAGATATCGCCCCGACCCTGCTGGGTTACTTGTCGCTGCCCATTCCGGAGTGGATGGACGGTCAGGATCTCTTAGCCACCAGCAGAGTGCCTAAGCCCATTTTTATCGCCACATCACCGGATGAGCAGATCGTGGGAATGGGAGAATGGAAATCGGCGGCCAGTGTCCGTGCCCCTTTTTATACCTTGGGGACTTTGTCGATGGCGCTCTGCGGTCGGCTTTACTCGCTCAATCTCAATCAGCCCGAGGCCGTTGCGCTGACACACACCTTGGTACACCCACCCGATAACCGCTGTGGTCAGCGTGCTCTGAGCCAGCAACAGGCCTATCAGATGTTAACCCGACACCTGAGTGAGATGGGCTATGATGTCTCGATGCTGCCAGCACAGCTGAATTAAGACAGTTTCGTCAGACAGTAAAGCGTGCGACAAGAGTGAGGAATTTGGTCTTTGGCTTCAATGGTAAAATAGCCGGCCAGTGCCGCTTCAAACCCCGCCTGATGGTATTGTGGGAAGACGTCTTTGCGGCTCGCCAGTAAACGCTGTACCTGGGAGTCTTCCTTGGGGACAAACTCTATGATCACTTGTTGACGGCTGATGTGATGCAGCAGCCTGACGATGTGTTCAAGCGGCGTGTTGTTGCTGATCGCCAGGTGATGGATCAGCGCTAGGGCAATCACCACATCAAACGCACCGCGCGATACAAACGAGCTGCGCTCGCCGTTCGCCCAGCCGATGGCGGCCGACGGATTAAACAGATCCAACACCAGTGGCAGAATATGACTCTCTCCGGACTCACGAACTTGCTGATAGTTGTGCTCGACGGCCACTTCGTCGATATCAAACGCCACCACCTGCTCGGTGTAACGGCTGGCTAAGCGACTGAACTGACCTGAGTTGGCGCCAATGTCCGCGAGCAGAGAGGCTGGCGTACCACGCTGGCTAAGATAGCCCTCAACCAAAGCGATTTTACCCTGCATCGCTGCGTCCTGATAATTAGTGTGCTGATAATACTCCCCCCACTCAGACGAAGGCGTATGCCAGTGCAGCGATGCAATGTAAGTTCTCAGCCCCTTGAGCATGGCGCGCAGTTTGTCCACCTTCATTGCATCTGCCCCTTTCAGCGCGGCTTGCGTCTGATGCGCCTTGTCACCGTAACGGGTTTGCATTTTCGCGTGCAGATGAATATGGGACAGCATATTGAAGCTTAGCCAGGTGCGTTTGGGCAACAGTCGACTCGTCAGATCAAGTGGCACCCCATCAATATACAGCTCAGCCAGTTTTCCCAACCGGTGGTCGCAATGGGCTTTGAGAGCCAGCGGCGCCAAAAAGTGCTGACAAAACTGGCGATAGGCCACCCATGTGCCCTGTTCATAAGGCTCAAAGGACAAGGTATCAATGAAAATTGGCCTTCCCTGATGAAACTGGACGTTAAACGCACTGGCGTCTTTCAAACTAAACCCGTAGTCCAGTGCAAGCAACTGAATGTCGAGTGTCAACAACGCCGCGTCTTTAAGTTGGCCAAAGCACCATTCATACGGATACGAAATGTAGGGAATACGCTCTGGCTTCAGGATTTTGTGTGCCAGATCAGAGCGATAACCGTCCAGTTGCTGCTCGCGATGGCGGACCAGATAGTTGCGCTCCGTCAGAGCCTGATGCAGGCCACTATCCAGATAAGCATCAAAGGCATTGGCAAAGCATTGGTTCACCTGACGATACAGCGTCCCTTGATAGCGAAACACAAAACCACTGCTGTCACGGAAAGAAGAGTCATCCACTTCAATATTCTGCATAGTTCATCGTCACTTAAGGTCACTCAGAGCTGGAATACTCATAACTATAGCCTAATCTGCATTTGCTGAATGAACGCCGCCTGACTACAGTTGAACTAATCTCTTTTTTATCAATAACCAGATAGGGAGTGTTTTATGCTTTCCCGCACGCACCACAAACTGGGCTTAGTGGCCTTGACCCTGATGGCAAGTTTTCCGGCACAAGCGTATCTGGATCCCGGTACGGGCAGCGTGATCCTGCAAGCGATTATCGCGACGGTCGTCGCGGGTCTTGCGACTATGCGTTTATGGTGGGATAAACTGCTGAACCTGTTTTCAAGCCGTAAAGACCCGTCAGCAGATGACAACGACAATGCGCAGCCCACATCAAAGCACGACCATAAAGAGCCATAAAAAAGCCCGCGACATCATTCGGCGGGCTTGTCTCACATTATCAGCTTAGCTGTAGTGCTTTCACACAGTTTCGTCCACTGGCCTTGGCTTCATACAGCAGTTTGTCGGCCTGATTACACAGCGCCTCAAACTCCATGTCCACCTGATGGGTCGTCAATACACCGAAGCTCGACGTGACATTGACGGCTTGTTCGCTCTCAGTCACGAATCCTTGTTGAGCCACCGCCTCACGCAGGCGTTCTGCTAACGCCACGGATTCTTCCAGATCGGTTTTTGGCAGCACCACAACGAACTCTTCTCCGCCGAGGCGCGCGACAATATCGCTATCTCGCACCGACGATTCCAGTACTTTAGCCACACCAGTCAAAACCACGTCGCCAAACACGTGTCCGTAGGTATCGTTCACCTGTTTGAAGTGGTCGACATCGATCATCACCATCGTGATGGGCCCCGTTTCCGGTTTTCTCACCACCACTTTTTTGTCCAGTTTACGTTCCAGCCACTTGTTGAGCTGTGCATAACCTGACTGGACGCGTTTCCATTGCTGACGTAAGTGGTACGTCACTTTACCCGGAAGCGATTGTGGTTTCACTTCCGGCTTAGGTGTAGCCTGTTCCGTGATCGGCTGCATAAACCACTCTTCCAGGAAACGACGGTTGAACAAACCGGTCAGCGTGTCCGTTTTCGCTAAACGACGCATACGGATACGCGAACGGTTGACGGCCAGGAACACGACTGCCAGCAACAGGATCACAGCCAACAGTGCAATCACAATTTCCCCCAGCAAGTAGAAAGTCCGGCGATTGTTCTCCAGTTCCATCCGTTGCAAAACGTTATTCCAGTTCAGATCCTGGTTCTCATATTCCAGTCGCTCCAGCTCAAACAGGATCTGTTGACGCTCGAGTTTTTCCATCTCGCGATCGTTGCTGAACTGAATGAATTTATTGTGATACTGACCATAAGACTGGTACGCCTGCTGAAAGTTGTTCGCGCCAGCGTAGGCCTGGGCTGCCACTTTGAGCAGCTCCAGTTGCTGCTGCTGAATGTGCGGGCTCTTGATGATCTCCGGCAGCATTGGCGTGATCATAGCCAGCAACTCGTCAAACTTCTTCTGCTCCAGCATATACTGCGCTTGCAGCAACCTGAAAGTCGCCAGATAGGCACTCGACGTTTCACGATACTGGAGGTTTTCCGCCAGTCTCAGGTGGCGCAGCATGTTCCGGTCGTTATCGGTCTCGCGGTACAGAGAAGCCAGCTCCAGGTTGATGCGGAAACGAAAACGGCCATCGCCGATGATCTGCGCCAGTTTGAGCGCGTCCTGATAGGCGTCAATCGCTTTATCATACTGGAACTGCGCTTTGTGCAATTTGGCAATGGTCAGCACACTGAGCAACTCATTGAACGACATACGCCGCTCTTTGAAATAGCGGTACGCCTGGTTCAGCACCGTTTCCGAGCGGCCATAACCCTGAATTTTGACCAGTACATCACCCAGCCCTAATGCAGCACGCTCTACCTGTCCTTGTACACCGGAAGACTCTGCCGCCTCAAGCGAAGACATGATCGCTGCATAGGACTTTTTAAAATCCCCCTGAACTTCGTAGTAGCGCCCTTTGACCAACAGCACTTCCGATTCCAGCTGCTTATCACCATTCGCACGTGACGTTTTCAGTAGCGTATCCAATGAAGAGACGGCTTCGTTGATGTCGTTTTTGCCCATCATCGCCTGAATCTGATGCAACTCAAGCAACAGGTGTTCACGGCTCTGTTTTGGCGCCAGGCTCAGCCCTTTCTTTGCCGCCGCTGAACTCTCCTTTTGTCGCCCCAGCAGTTCCAGTACCGTCGATTTGGCCAGGTAGTAACGCACCAGCAACTCTCTCGGCTGGTTTTGCAGTAGTGAGTCTTCTTCCAACTGCTCAATTTGCGCCAGCGATTTTTGCGGCAAGGCGTAAACCTGACGCTCGATGCCTTCCAGAGACTGGAGGAATTTGTCTTTTGGCTCTGCACCCGCAGCCTGGATCTGGAACGAACACAGCAATGTCCAGAAGAGCAGAGGTGCAATCATAAGTTTATGAAATTGCAACATTATTACTATTCCCTAGATGGGTAAATACTTCAGTGTGGCGGGAAATTATGATTATTATTAAGTGAGCGGATCGGCTCGGAGCCGATCCGAAAATGCTTTCCCGAACAGATTGGGCTGCATAATAAATCACCGACTTTGTCCGGCGAAATCGTTTTGCTCCACAATCCAGCCAATGCGGGCAATTTTTAATCAATTACGAAAAAAGTCTTATCTTTGCTACAAAAATAGCGTCTCAGCACTAATCCACGTCACCTCGCTTGGCCGAAACTCAATCATTCAGGTAGTAACTGACGGTGGAAACCACCCGGACTTTTTTGATATAGGGAGTATTGCTGTCACGGCTGACGATCGAAAACTGTCCTTGCGAAGCGCGCTTGATTTTGCCGAGCGAACTTTGCGAATCACGGGCAAATTTCTGCGCGACTTCACGCGCGTTTTTCGTGGCTTCTTCCACCATGTCAGGCTTGATTTTGTTCAGGCCATTGAAACTGTATTCGATGGGATTGCTGTACGGATCCTGGTTGAACACAATCCCCTGTTTACCCAGTTCCCCCAGTTTAGTGATAGCCTGACGCACTAAGTCCACCTGCTGGCTGTAAACCGTCATGGTTTGAGAAGCGAGATAGCGGAATTCAATACTACTCTCGCCACCGTACTGCTGAGCTTTTTTGTCGATCACCGTCGGTGAAGAGAACGAAATACCGGTTTTGTCGATCCCCTGCAACACCAGGAATGCGTTGATGGCCTGTGACTGTTTGTCGAGGGTAGCGAAAAGTTCAGGCAGATCATTTCCAGCAACGGAAAATTGAATCGGCCAGATGACAGTGTCGGCCGGATACTCCTTTTCGGCCAGCCCTTTAACGGTCACGACACGTTCAAAACCACGGTAACTTAACGCCGTCTGTTGAACAAAGTAGCCCAGTACCGCCAAACCTAAGATCAAGCTGATGCCAAGGATAAGAGCGGTGCGGTTGTCTGTTGCTTTCATAATAGAACTCCTGATTCAGCCTCATCATTTATACAACCGATTCCATAGATGATCCACTGCTCACCCAAGATATGATTTGATGACACTGTGTGCGATCAAAAAACGGGAACCGATCCGGTTCCCGTTATTCCAGAGCAACATTAAGCAAAGGTTCAATTGACTTGTTATTGTGCGTGTACCCGCAAAATCTAAGCTAGCAGGTATACTTTCAGTACGGTATGAAATTAGTACATTTTGTGAGCGATACGTAATTTAAAGGCGCACCGGCCTGGCTGTTACATATTAATTCAGTTTGATATCTCAGGCCGTAACGCATGTTCATCAAATCGTCACTTTTCTATCATGCTTTTCTCATCAAACTGAAGCCTGACTGACATCTAATCGCCATAAGATTCTCTCCAGAGTACATCAAACTGAGGTCATTATGGATATCACCAGCCCTTTTCGTCTGCCAAGGAAAACGCCGTTTGGTTGGGGAGAAAACATCGCTGAATGGGCAACCGGATTGAGCAAGCTCGACAAATTTTACGCTCAGCGGCCAGCCGGTGGCGACACCCAGGCATTCCTGCGTTTTACGCTCGATGTGCTAGGCATCGATTATCAGATCACGCGCGGCAGTCTGGATAAAATCCCCACCTCAGGGGCCACGATTGTGGTTGCCAATCATCCACTTGGTTGCGTCGAAGGTGTGATCCTCGCGGAATTGTTGTTGATGCTCCGCGACGACGTACAGATCCTTGCTAATCAATATCTTAAAACCGTTCCCGAACTGGACAAACTGTTCATTGGTGTGGATGTCTTTGATGGCGAATCCGCCCACCGAGCCAACATGAAAGCGCTGCGCTGCGCCAACAAACACCTTGAACAAGGTGGATTACTGCTGATGTTCCCGGCTGGCGAAGTGTCGCATCTGGTTGACCGCAAAGCCCAGAAACTGGAAGACAAAGAGTGGAGCCGCTCTGTTAGCGCACTGATTCGTAAACACAAAGCCACTACGGTTCCCGTCTTCATTAACGGCCAGAACTCGCAACGCTTTTATATGGCCGGGAAAATCCACCCGTTGCTGCGTACCCTGATGCTCGGACGTGAGCTGCTCAACAAACAATCTCAACCAATCGGGATCGCCGTCGGCGACGCCATCAAGTACAAAGAGGTTAATGGCCTGAGTGATACCCAGGTCGTCAATTACCTGCGCCTGAATACCTACCTGCTCCAGCCCGCCCCGGTGAACAGCACACAAACGGTCGAAGCATCGCCGCCACACCCCGTCGCGCCGGCGTTAGCCACCGAAGCCTGGTTGGAGGATATCCATAATCTCCCAGCGGAACACCACCTGCTGAGCAGCAACGAATTTGACGTTTACTGCACCAGTGCCGCACATATTCCTTCTCTGTTGCATGAGATCGGGCGCCTGCGTGAGCTGAATTTCCGAGCGGTCGGTGAAGGCACCGGACTGGCGCTCGACCTGGATGAATTCGATGAGGATTATCTGCATCTGTTTGTCTGGGATCGCGACAAACGGTGTCTGGTTGGCGCTTATCGCCTCGGTTTGGTTGAACAGGTGTCCGCCAAGCGAGGTCTGGATGGTCTCTACTCACGCACCTTATTCCACTACGATCAGCGGTTTCTGAATAAAATGGGGACGGCGGTTGAAATGGGCCGCTCCGTGGTTGCGGCTGAGTACCAGCGCAGCATGAGTGCCCTATTGCTGCTGTGGAAAGGCATAGCGACATACGTCTCACGCCACCCGAACATTACCCACCTGTTCGGGCCGGTCAGCATCAGTAATGATTACAGTCAGCAAGCCCGTCAACTGCTGGCTCAGACCATGACCTTGCATCATTACGATGCCGACAGTGCCCACTACGTTGAGGCGTCTAACCCACTGCCGAGCCATGCCAGCTCATGGAACACCAGTCTACTGACGGCGCTTGGCGACTTGCAGCTTCTGTCTCGGGTCATTGCCCGCATTGATGACGGCAAAGGCGTCCCTGTACTGCTGCGTCAATATCTGGGTCTGAACGGTAAACTGGTGTGTTTCAATGTCGATCCTGCGTTCAACAATGCGCTCGACGGACTGATTGTGGTTGATCTTCGCACCGTCGCCGAGAAAACACTCGCCCGCTATATGGGACCGCTGGCCGCATCTGAGTATCTCAGCCAGCACGCCCGCTGAACCGCTTAAAGAAAGCCACCCAGTTCGGGTGGCTTGTAACTCGAGTGACGCCAACTTTAGCACCAAGATCGCCAGTTCCCGCCCCACATTCTTCATCAGTATTCTAAGTATCATCAGCATTCTGCTGACCGGTCACTTATATCGGAAACATCGTCTCGCTCAGCGAGGACAACTCTGAAGACAACGCCATCAATACGTTCGAAACGCCGATATGGCGGTTTTAATTCTATCAATGAGCTTTTCACTGGCAGCTTAGCGAAAAAGAAGAGCAAATAAGTGCATATAACTAGAGTATGAATCCGCCGTTTGCGGGTACAATTTGGGCCTATTTTTTGCTCATATTCAGTTGTTATGTCTCTAAAAATGTCAAAGACCCGCAAAGTCTATCAAGCGGGCTATAAACCTCTTACCGACACGGCGCCGGTTCATCGTCATTCAACACCGGTTGAAACCACTCAAACTGAACCTGAATTTGCCTACACTCTTGAGTTTGCGTGCCAAGAGCCGCTGTTTAAACAGTCTGTTGCCCCTAACCTTGAAATGTTGCTTAAATCTTCTTCCGGTCAGCCGGCGATCAAGCAGTGGCGTCAACAGGCAGTTAAGCAGACAACCCACTACGCCTGCAGCATCGAAGTGGAAGAAGCCAAAGCCCTTCAGGTCGGTAAGCATCACGTTGTTCCATTTCAATTAGATAACGTAATACCTCATCCAAAAGACAGCGTGACGATACAAGAGGCCTTTATTCCTCTCCGGCCAGCCATCCAAGTGGGCTCTCAGCTCGGTTTGCCGACCGAAGGTTTTCTCTATCACTTTTTAGACGACAAACTGTTGAACGAATACCGCTTCGGGGGCAATAAAAAATATCGCTTTGTGGCCACCCAAAGTGTGGCGGGTAGCATGAACAGCGCACCGTCCAACGCCAGCGAAACCGATTTTATCCTTGCGTTGTGGAAGCGAAATGGGCAAACCGTTGATAATCAGTATCTGCTTTTTAGCAAAGAGCCATTGGATGACAACGCAGTGGCGTTGGTGGACCATGCCTTTCTTGACGAGCATGGCATACAACTGGATATGGGCGAGTTAATCCCACTTACCGAAGGGCAAGCCAAACGAAAAAAACACATCGTAGCGCCGGGAGAAACGCTGGATCAGGTCGCGGAACAACAAAGCATCACCGTCGAAGATCTGAAAACGCTGAACCCCTATTGGCGCGGCGATGATGCTCAGCCGGAAGCCGGCAGTGTGTTGTATCTCGAACCCGTTAGCCAATATAACCACGGCAAAGACGTCGGCTACCAGAGCAACACCGCCCTGCTGATCCAAGACATATTGTCGATGGGCTCCATCAGCGAACAGGCCACCTTTCCTGTGGTTCGCGTCGCACAATCGAGCCAGAACAGTTTTGCTGCGATCGCGCCGGTCCGATACGCCATCGACAATATCGTCCCTGAAAGTTTAGAGAAAGAGGTGGCTGAAGGTGTCCACCCGATTGAAGACAAACAAAACTTTTCAGGTGGTGTGTTTGTATCGGATAAAGTCCCGTATACGTTACGTCAGTTGCGTGATGGATGGCTGTATACCTTGCACCAGCCCCCTGAAGGTGACGCTTGGCAACTCGAAGAGTATCAGGTGCGTGAGGGCGAATTTTATCGCTGTAAAGGTGATGATGCAGCAGCGCGGCTGGAAGCGGAACCCGAAGCTCCGCAATCCCACCTGATGATCCGAACAGAGTGTCCGTATTATCTGGGGTACGCCAGCCAGCGCTGGACTGATCGCATCGTCGATTTTTATCAAAGTAATGAACAAGCCCGAAATGACTGGCTACGCGACGTCAATGCCGGAACGCACCGCACCCCAATCGATCAGATTGAAACCTGCGTCGCCGATGTGGGCCAGTGCGACTTAACCCAGTTTGACTGGAGCTGCGCTACCACACAGCTCGAAGAAGAGGATCCCACCGGATTAGTCGCACCTCTGGTATCGCGCAACCTCAAAAATTATCAATACCAGGTGCCCAGTCACGCAGCTCATGACCTGGTCGCTCTGGATGATCCCATGGCAGATATCGTCGACCTGTATCTGCGCTTATCGCAGTCGGTGCAGCTCACGATTGAAGACGACGCCGCCCGTCGTCAAACGGTCATTGCGGAAACCATCCGCTCTCTGGTGCGTATTTCTCTGCCAACGGAGAGCATGAGTGTCATTCCCCCGCAAGACTGGATTGAAGTGGAGCAGGACATCGATACTTGCCTGGAATACCACTATTTCCAAACCCAAATGACCCAAGCCAATGCGCCTCGTGGTGACGCAAAAGCGGCCATTTGGGCAGAAGCGGAATCGACAGTACTCGCATACCCGCAAGCCAAAGCCCGCTTAGCAGCAAAAGGCATTGCGCCTGCACTGCTAGAAAAACGTCTGGATGAATACACCCAGCGGCGCAAAGCACATCGTCAGGTTGACTGGAAAGGACTGGATAAGTACTACAAAACCTATATTGAAACCCAAGCCTTGGCGCAAACGGGGATATTGCGTGACGTTCCTATCCTGATCAGCGCTCTGGAAACCTTGGGCAATGATCCGCTCCGCCTGGGGATCGACATCGCTCAGCACGATCATCAGATAACCTTAAATACCCTGCTCGATTGCATCCTGAACGATCTCGATCTCAGCTCGCAATCTTGCCCTGAACTCCATGAGCACATTGATCAACTTATTATTGCCCCTGAAAACTTACTGGGGCTGACAACCAGCTTTTTCTCCAGTGAAATTTACGCTCAAACAGAAAACTTGATCAGCCAGTTGGATTTCTCACAGTTTGCGGAGAACAGCCGAATCCCAATTGGGGGCTTTATGTCCGCCTTTAACGATATTATTGGCTTTGATGACCCGAACTCTCCCCTCTTCACCATGACCAAAGGGTTGCTGGTCTCGCTGGATACCATCATCGAGAACGCCAAAAAAGCGACCGCCGTCAAAGGAGATAAAGCTCTGCATGCCATGCAGATGCTGCGTTTCAGAATTCTAAATCGTGTGATGAAACTTCCCGGTCTTGCAGCCCGAAGAAGCATGGCCATGGCCGTATGGGCGCAGCTCTATCTCAGAGGGGGCAAAGTGCAACTCAATAAATTGTCACACGCAGACAGATTTGGCACCAATATCTATCATCACATGTCAATCGAAGCCGGAGTATTGCAAAAAACCTTAAAAACGCAAATGAAAGGCTCACCAGAGTACGTGAAAACCAGCACAGAACTCAAAGACCTGAACCAGAGGGTCAGCCAGTTTATTGATGAAACCCCACTGGTCTTCGAGGCCTATCAGGACCACCAGGTTGGCAAACATGTGTTTTCCAGCAAAGCGCAAAACCTGTCGCAAAAGTGGGATAACGTAGGCCGTATGGACTTTGTGGTCTCGAGCTTAAACCTGATCAATGTGTTTAATCAGATGATGTCGCTGCAACAGATCGTCGAATCTGTGCCATACCCGGACACTCGCCGCCAGGAGCTGACTCTGGCCTACAGCACCGCCTGGTTTATTAATGCGGTAGGTTCCAACTTAAAAGGGTTGTCGCTAAATAAATTCAATAATGACGTTGAGCTGCTGAAACTATCGCTAAACGAGATAAAATCCGGCCAAGGGACAACCTTAGCGCAAGCTGTTCATGCCGAACAATATATCGCGCGTTCTTTCATTGCGGGTGTGGCCGGCGTCATTGCCGCAGGTCTAGAAGGCTGGCAGAGCATTGAGGACTTTAATCAATCCAAAGACAGCACAGAAAGAACATTACTTGGCGCAAAAACATTCGCGCTGGCTACTCAGGGGGGCAGCTGGGGAATCTTGGCTAGCAGAGCATTAATCTCACGTTTCTCGGGACTAGCCGTTGGTAATGTGCTGCAGGGATGGATGCTGGCAGCCAACTTCTGGGGCGCCGCTCTGTATGGATTAGTTACCGTAATGCTGCTGCTAACGGAAAAAACACCGTTAGAAAAATGGCTAAAACATTCGGTGTGGGGCAAGGAGCCGGATCCAGCTTTGAGCGCTGAAGATGAGTTCTTCAATCTGATTACCTTGATCAATCAGCCGTCAGTACACACTCAGGTACTCAGCCGAAACGTGATCCCGCTGACCTCGCCTTATCACACCACGACACAAGTAGAGATTGAGCAGCGACTAACCTTCACCCTGCCTAATACCTATGCCGGAGACACCATCGCACTGGGCATCGAGGTGAAACCAGCAGGTAAAGCCGCACAACCGTTCAGTGCGCACGAGATTGCGGCTGGTCAATGGCAACAAGACCCGAATGAACCGAGTACTTACTCGTATCAGCTCGCGTTGCCCAGCCCAATTCGTCAAACGGTCAGCTACCACGCGAGCACAGAGCCACCCACAATTCGGCTTTTTGTATTGAAAGATATGGACAACCCTTATCAGATCAACTCGGACGCAACAAGCAGCAGTATTTATCAGACACAGTTTGCCGCCGGTGTTAATGAAACTCAGGAGATGGTAAAACTGGACGCAATCAACCTGAGTCAACACACCATAATTGAAATAGAGGTTCCAAGATAATGTCAACATCAATGGCAGCATTGCCAGAACTTAGTGACGAATACAAACAACAGCAGCAACAAGCGGTGTTGGAAGCAAAAGTGCTGTATCAGTTTGAACTGGTTAAAGAGCCTTTTACAGATTACATCACTATCTGTTGGTGCACAGTCATAGCAGCTATCTTACTCTGGGTTGGGTTCACGGGTGGTTGGATGTATATCTTGTTAATGCTGTTTCTTATGACTCCATTAGGCATATATATTTACTTCGCTAGCAATCCCAACATTCAACAGACGGTCACACTAACCGAAAAAGGCATTATTGTTAGTAACTTAG
This sequence comes from Vibrio sp. V38_P2S17PM301, assembly GCF_009904845.1. Classification (NCBI taxonomy): domain Bacteria; kingdom Pseudomonadati; phylum Pseudomonadota; class Gammaproteobacteria; order Vibrionales; family Vibrionaceae; genus Vibrio; species Vibrio sp. V38_P2S17PM301. The sequence goes on from NZ_WXWO01000042.1 coordinate 39,685, forward strand.
AACTAGTGCCCGATGCGTGCTTCGCCGCCTTGCGCTATTCCGGCTACGTCGGCGTGGCGATTTCAGTGGTGGCTGTGATTTTTGTGGGGCCGATGGCCTTTGTTGGCGCCGGAGCGGGCCTACTGATGTCGTTTAAAATGGCAGGCGTGGTCAATCGGCCCAAAATGGTGGTGACGCCATTTATAGACGGTATCTCATACCTTGATAAAAAACGCAGAATCGCAACCTATAAAAATAACGTAACCAGCTATTTTCTACTGCCCGATTTAACGCCTTATCAGTTCGATGAAAACACTCACTTTTCAACACGAGGACGGTACGCTTCAGTCTACGATGCCACGCCTGAACAGTACGCGGCATTTACCCAAGCGGTTAACCAAGTTATCGAAACTAAAGAAGTCGAACCTTACTAAAAACCAAATAACAGAACCATCTTAGATCTTAGGAACATCATTTAGTGTCTACATTATTAACCGCATTGCCAGAACTTAGTGATGAATACAAACAACAGCAACAACAAGCGGTGCTGGATTCAGACGTGCTGTATCAGTTTGAACTGGTTAAAGAGCCTTTTACAGACTACATTTCTAACTGTTTAGGTGTTGCATTAGTAGCGTTCTTAATCTGGGTAGGTTCATTAGGAGGCTGGATGTATGTCCTGCTAATGATAGTTCTTATTACTCCAATGGGCGTATATTTCTATTATGCAAGCAACCCCAACATTCAGCAGACGGTCACGCTAACTGAAAAAGGCATTATTGTTAGTAATCTAGAACTAGTGCCCGATGCGTGCTTCGCCGCCTTGCGCTATTCCGGCTATGTTGGTGTGGCGATTTCTGTTATCGCAGTTATTTTTGTGGGGCCGATGGCCTTTGTTGGCGCCGGAGCGGGCCTATTGATGTCGTTTAAAATGGCAGGCGTGGTCAATCGACCTAGAGTGCAAATCAGGCCATTTATCAAGGGGATAGGTTATCTGGAGGAGCGAGGAGAACTCAGGTTTAAGCACGGCCTTACCTCGTACTACTTATCGGCTGATATCGATCCCTATCAATTGAGCGATGAAGCGCATAATGAGATGAGGGTATTCCATGAAGTGGTGTACCATGCCGACTCTGAATCGCAGGCTGATTTTATGAAGGCTTTAAATCAGATTGTTAATACTCGAAAAGTAGCAACGTACCAGCCAAGTTAATGTCGACATCAACGGCAGCATTACCAGAGCTTAGTGACGAATACAAACAACAGCAGCAACAAGCAGTGCTGGATTCAGACGTGCTGTATCAGTTTGAACTGATTAAAGAACCGTTACCTGACTATGGCACCATTACCATCTGGCTAATCGGCGCAGCATTGGCATTATGGGTAGGCACGTTAGGAGACTGGATTCAGTTTGTTATGGTGCTCTTTTTTGTTGGTGCGATGGGCACTTATCTGTACTACGCAGGTAAACCCAACATTCAACAAACAGTCACGCTAACTGAAAAAGGCATTATTGTCAGCGATTTAGAATTAGTACCTGATGCGTGCTTCGCCGCCTTGCGCTATTCCGGCTACGTCGGCGTGGCGATTTCAGTGGTGGCTGTGATTTTTGTGGGGCCAATGGCCTTTGTCGGCGCCGGTGCGGGCCTATTGATGTCGTTTAGAATGGCAGGCGTGGTCAATCGGCCAAAAATGGTGGTGACGCCATTTATAGACGGCATCTCATACCTTGATAAAAAACGCAGAGTCGCAACCTATAAAAATAACGTAACCAGCTATTTTCTACTGCCCGATTTAACGCCTTATCAGTTCGATGAAAACACTCACTTTTCAACACGAGGACGGTACGCTTCCGTCTACGATGCCACGCCCGAACTGCACGCGGCATTTACCCAGGCGGTTAACCAAGTTATCGAAACTAAAGAAGTCGAACCTTACTAAAAAACAAATAACAGAACCATCTTAGATCTTAGGAACATCATTTAGTGGCTACATTATTAACCGCATTGCCAACGCTTAGTGACGAATACAAACAACAGCAGCAACAAGCGGTGCTGGATTCAGATGTGCTGCACCAGTTTGAACTAATTAAAGAGCCTTTTACAGATTACCTTACTATCTGTTTGTGCTCTATCACCGCCGTTATATTGATCTGGATTGGCTCACTGGGTGGCTGGATGTACATCTTGTTAGTGCTATTTCTTATCGCTCCACTAGGTGTATATATTTACTACGCAGGTAACCCCAACATTCAACAAACAGTCACCCTAACCGAAAAAGGCATTATTGTCAGCGATTTAGAATTAGTACCTGATGCGTGCTATGCCGCACTGCGCTATTCCGGCTACGTCGGAGTGGCGATTTCAGTGGTGGCTGTGATGTTTGTGGGGCCGATGGCCTTTGTTGGCGCCGGTGCGGGTCTACTGATGTCGTTTAAAATGGTAGGCGTGGTCAATCGGCCCAAAGTGGAGATCACACCATTTATCGATGGCATCTTATATCTCGACGAAAAGCGCAGCGTCGCAAGTCATAAAAATAATGTGACCACGTACTTTCTAACGCCCGATTTAGCTGCCTATCCGTTCGATGAAAGCACTCGTTTTTCCATGGAAGGACAGTATACCTCTGCCTATGAAGCCACGCCCGAACTGCACGCGGCATTTACCCAGGCGGTTAACCAAGTTATCGAAACTAAAGAAGTTGAGGCTTATTAAACACCGAAAACTCTATCTTTATAAAAAAACCGCCGACTGAATGCTGTCCAGTCGGCGGTTTTATCTAAGGATGGAGGTTTGGCGAGTTACTCCACCGTCACCGCTTTCGCCAGGTTACGAGGCTGATCGACATCGGTGCCCTTAATCAAGGCCACATAGTAAGACAGCAGCTGCATTGGGATGGTGTAGTAGATCGGCGCCGTAATTTCACTCACGTGTGGCATGGTGATGATCTTCATGTTCTCATCCGCTTCAAAACCAGCATCTTTGTCAGCAAACACGTACAACAAGCCGCCACGTGCACGCACTTCTTCGATGTTCGACTTTAGCTTCTCAAGCAGATCGTTGCTCGGTGCGACCACTACCACTGGCATATCGGCATCAATCAATGCCAGAGGGCCGTGTTTCAGCTCCCCTGCGGCGTACGCTTCGGCATGAATGTAAGAGATTTCTTTGAGCTTCAATGATGCTTCCATCGCGATCGGATAGAACTCTCCGCGCCCCAAAAACAGCGTGTGGTGCTTGTCAGCAAAGTCTTCCGCCAACGCTTCAATCTCTTTTTCAAACGACAGGGCAGCATTGATCTGCTGAGGCAGTGCGTGCAGTGCTTCAACAATCTCTTTCTCTTGCGCTTTACCGATCAATTGCTTCTGTTTACCCAGAGCGGTCACCAGCATCAGCAGTGCTGACAACTGAGTAGTGAACGCTTTGGTCGACGCAACACCAATTTCCACCCCAGCACGAGTCATAAACGCAAAGTCAGACTCACGCACCAGAGATGAGCCTGCGACATTACAGATCGTCATCGCCGCCATGTAGCCTTTTTCTTTAGCCAAACGTAGTGCCGCCAGTGTATCGGCCGTTTCGCCCGATTGAGACAACGTGATCAGCAAGCTATTTGGACGAGTAACAAATTTGCGATAACGGAACTCGGAAGCAATCTCCACATCGCAGCTCACGCCCGCCAGAGATTCAAACCAGTAGCGCGCCGTCATACCCGCATTGTAAGAGGTGCCACACGCGACAATCTGAACGTGTTCCACTTTATTGAGGATCTCAACCGCATTAACACCGATGCTCTCTGTGACCACAGAATCGGCGCTGATACGGCCTTCCATCGTGTTGATCAGCGCTGTTGGCTGCTCGTAAATCTCTTTCTGCATGAAGTGACGGAACTGACCTTTATCGCCGGCATCGTGCTCTGCATTGGAATCGGTAATTTCACGCTCAACGGGCTCACCGTTCGCATCAAACACAGTCACTTCGCGGCGGGTAATTTCCGCGACATCCCCTTCTTCGAGGAACATAAAGCGACGGGTGACATTAAGCAGAGCCAGTTGATCCGAAGCCAGGAAGTTTTCGCCAACACCGAAACCAATCACGATCGGGCTGCCAGAACGAGCCACCACTATGCGAGACGGATCTTTACGATCCAGCGCGACGGTGCCGTACGCACCTTCCAGCTGTTTGGCGGTTTTCTGTACCGCTTCCAGCAGGCTGGCTGAGGTACGCAGTTCCCACTCCACCAGGTGGGCAATCACTTCGGTGTCGGTTTGGGATTCAAACACATAGCCACGATCACGCAGCAGGCTGCGCAGTTCTTCGTGGTTTTCGATGATGCCGTTGTGTACGACGGCAATATCCCCGGACATGTGTGGGTGAGCATTCACTTCAGAGGGCTCACCATGTGTCGCCCAACGTGTATGCGCAATACCAGTACCGCCAAGTACCTGCGCTTCTTCCACAGCATCCGCCAGTTCCTGAACTTTGCCCAGGCGACGCACTCGGGTCAGTTGATGGTCGCCATCTACTACGGCAACACCAGCGGAGTCATACCCGCGGTATTCCAAACGGCGTAAACCTTCTACCAGAATTTCAGCGACATCTCGTTGTGCTACTGCACCTACGATTCCACACATGTTTTGTTCTCCGTGTTTGATTTCTTTATCTCCCCAACCGGCAGCAAGCAAAAGCCGGAACGTCGGGGAAACAGGGTAATAGGGTCAGGCGCGGATCACTCGTACGCCATGAGATTCGATTTGTGCTACCTGCTCGTCACTGGCCTGTTTGTCTGTCACCAGCACGTCGATGTTCTGCCAGCCTAATTCCAGATTAGGGATCTTGCGGCCAATTTTCTCGGATTCAATCATCACAATGACTTCACGTGAGACTTCGGCCATCACTTTGCTAAGGCCTACCAACTCATTAAACGTCGTGGTACCGCGCTCCAGATCGATACCATCCGCGCCGATAAACAACTGATCAAAATCGTATGAGCGTAATACCGATTCGGCCACCTGGCCCTGAAAGGACTCTGAGTGCGTATCCCAAGTTCCGCCAGTCATTAATAATGTCGGTTCGTTTTCCAACTCATTAAGCGCATTAGCGACATGCAGTGAGTTGGTCATGACAACCAGACCGCGTTTATGATCGAGTTGCTGAATTAATGCCGCCGTCGTGCTGCCACTGTCGATCACTAAACGATTGTGATCGCGGATCAGTTCTGCGGCGGCTTTGGCCAACTCCACCTTTCGAGTCGAAACATTTTTACTTAATTCCTCGCTTACGACTTCTTTCGGCAATGCAATGGCACCACCATAACGACGCAGTAGCTGGCCATTTTTCTCTAGCGAAGCCAAATCCTTTCTAATCGTGACCTCAGAGGTTTCGAATCGGCTGGATAATTCTTCCACACTGACTTCACCCTTGTCGTTCACTAAGTTTGAAATCGCGTGGCGGCGCAGTTGAGTGTTTCGTTTCGACATTTAATTTTAAATTATAAGTTTCAAATCGAAACAAAGTATAATCAAAGCGAAACTTTTTTGTCCATTTATTTCGATCCAAAAAATTAATATTTCCCGCTAAAACCTTGTCCTAAGACAATTCTTAAACAGTGATATTGCGGCGATTCGGTGGTAGAATTCGCCACCGAAAAGAAAATAAATTACAGAATTGACCGTTATTTTTTTGCAACTTTCCTCATATAAAGTGGGGTTAGTCACAAAACTACCGAATAAATTCCCATCAGCGTGGTCATAAAATGACTAAACTTGATGAAAGACTTTCAGTTCTGGAGTGCTGCGCTGCCGAAGCAAAATCACGCTGACAGGCCCAAAATGTCAGCCCAATCGGCCCCCACTCTGGTGACCAAAACCAAGTTTCAAATTGTAACTATATTTAGCGGAGAGTATCTTCCATGAAAAAGACCAAAATCGTTTGTACGATTGGCCCTAAAACTGAATCTGTAGAGAAACTGACCGAGCTGGTTAACGCAGGCATGAACGTAATGCGTCTGAACTTCTCTCACGGTGACTACGAAGAGCACGGCACTCGTATTGCGAACTTCCGTAAAGTAATGGAAGCAACAGGTAAGCAACTGGCTATCCTGTTGGATACTAAAGGTCCTGAAATCCGCACAATAAAACTGGAAAATGGCGAAGACGTTGATTTGGTTGCAGGCCAGGAATTCACTTTTACTACCGACACCTCTGTGATCGGCAATAAAGACACTGTGGCTGTTACTTACCCTGGTTTCGCGGCTGACCTGTCTGCGGGCAACACCATTCTGGTTGACGATGGCCTGATTGAAATGGAAGTGATTTCAACCACCGACACCGAAGTAAAATGTAAAGTGCTGAACAACGGCGCACTGGGTGAAAACAAAGGTGTGAACCTGCCAGGCGTATCGGTAAATCTGCCAGCACTGGCTGAGAAAGATAAGAACGACCTGAAGTTCGGTTGTGAGCAAGGCGTTGATTTCGTTGCTGCTTCTTTCATCCGCAAAGCCTCTGACGTGAAAGAAATCCGCGAAGTACTGGACGCAAACGGCGGCCAGAACATCCACATCATTTCTAAGATTGAAAACCAGGAAGGTGTTGATAACTTCGACGACATCCTGGAGCTGTCTGACGGTATCATGGTTGCACGTGGTGACCTGGGTGTAGAAATTCCAGCAGAAGAAGTTATCTTCGCGCAGAAGATGATGATCGAGAAATGTAACCGTGCACGTAAGATGGTTATCACTGCGACTCAAATGCTGGATTCCATGATCAAGAACCCACGTCCAACACGTGCAGAAGCCGGTGACGTTGCTAACGCAATCATGGACGGTACTGACGCAGTGATGCTGTCTGGTGAAACCGCGAAAGGTAAATACCCGGTAGAAGCTGTGACCATCATGGCACAAATCGCAAACCGCACTGACTCTGCTCTGAAAGCCGAGCTGGGTTCTCGTCTGGACAGCCCACGACTGCGCATCACTGAAGCTGTATGTAAAGGTGCAGTTGACACCGCTGAGAAACTTGCGGCACCACTGATCGTAGTGGCAACCGAAGGCGGTAAATCAGCACGTTCAGTACGTAAATACTTCCCAACGGCCAACATCCTGGCGTTGACTACCAACAAGAAGACCGCCGCTCAGCTGGTTCTGACAAAAGGTGTAATGCCAGTTGTTGTTGATTCCATCGACAGTACTGACGCATTCTACATCCGTGGTAAAGAGCTGGCGCTGGAGTCAGGCCTGGGTAACAAAGGCGACATCGTAGTGATGGTTTCTGGTGCCTTGGTTGCGTCTGGTACCACCAACACTGCATCGGTTCACGTTCTATAAAACGCGAATAGATACATAACGATACATAAAAGAGGGCTATGGCCCTCTTTTTTTATTTCTCTCTCTTGCTGGCATATTCAGAACGCTATATCATTAAAAATATTTATAAGTACCTCATACCATTAACTTACCGTTTATTTTGAGGAATGCCGGTATGCCCAGCCCGACGTTAGCTGACAAAATCGCAAAAATCATCCGTACGGACATTCTGGCTGGTAAACTGAAACCAGGACAAAAGCTGGTCGTTGCCGATTTAAAGGAGCGTTATTGTGTGGGGGCATCACCGATCCGGGAAGCGCTGGTCCAGCTGTCCTGGTCCAGGTACGTCACACTAGAACCCCAAAAAGGCTGCTGGGTGGCCCCGATCTGCAAAAACGACCTGAGCGACTTATTCGATACTTTGAGTGTGCTATCGCGCATTTTGCTCGCCAAATCGATTCAACACGGCGATGAAAGCTGGGAGCTGGAAGTACTGACCGCTTTCCACCATTTGTCCCGCTTGCAAAACCACAGCGATGAGGACTGGCATTCCCTTGAAGACCGCCGCCAGGTATTTCACCACTCTCTGCTGGATGGTGCGGGCGCGCAGCGGTTGTGTGAGTTTTTCAATCAGACGTTTAATCAGGTTAAACGCTATCAATCGTACGCCATGCATCAGCGTCATTTCACTCCCCGACTCGATATCGACACCCATGAGCGTTTGATGAAATCCGCACTGGCCAAAGACACCGAACAAGCGACCGCTCTGTTTGAGCAACAACTGACTGATCATAAACAGCAGTTGGAGCGCGCGCTCGATCTCGCTTGAACCTCCAGAGCAATCAAACTGTACTTTTACGCCACCTCTTCGCTGCTCAAACAGTACGCGACCTGATTGCGGCCTGACGCTTTGGCGTCATACAGCGCTACATCGGCCCATTTGTAACAACGAGTATTATCGTGAGTCAGATCGGTAAACCCGGCGCTGATGGTGGTGTTAATGCGCGCATCCAGCTCAACCGCAATACGGAGCCTGTTTAATGCGGATTCAGCTTCTTCAAGCGTGGTGTGCGGCATGATCACCGCAAACTCCTCACCACCAATCCGGGCAATAAAGTCGGTTTGACGCAGCGTGTCTGTCATGACCTCTGCAACCGCTCGGATCACTCGATCGCCTTCATCGTGCCCTTTTTGATCATTGATGCGCTTGAAATGATCGATGTCGATCAATGCTAAGCACACCCGATTGCGTTCCGGGTAACGCTCCACCATCAAAGCGTGGCGCTTAAGCTCATTTTCAAACTTACGTCGGTTCCACAACTTGGTCAGTTCATCTTTCTCACTCAGTTCACGTAGCTGAAACTCAAGCGCTTTGCGATCGGAAATATCGACCAGCGAGGTGATGTAATAGCTGATTTTGCCGTTTTCCGACAACACCGCCTGAACCCGCATGATGGCCGTCACCGGCCCTGGTTGATCGTTGATATCGAACTCCACTTCACCTTCCCAGCGGCGCTCTTGACCAACCCGGTCAACAATTTTCAGCATCGACTCCAACCGCTTTTCACCAAACAACACTTTGAGCGCATTGCGGCCCTGCACCTGTTTCTGTGTACGTCCGGTCAGTTTGGTAAACGCATCGTTGGTCATAATGACACTGTGGTGCGCGTCAGAAATCATCACGGCGGACATGCCGCTCAGTGCGGCACGGGCAAGCTGGCTTTCAATGTTACGCCGGTGGTAATGCAACCCTACCGAAGCGATGGGCAGCGCAAAAAACAGCACCATCATCAAGACAAAAATCGCTTCTTGCAATAAGTCGTCAAAGTCACGCGCATGGCGTTGCAGGATCTGTTGCCGATCAACATGCGCCATCAGATACATGCTGTTTCCCGGCACCAGCTCAATCCGACGAAACGCGATGATCCCGCCCTGCTCCCTGGCGTAGCCGTAGGGCTGCTGTTGCATCTTTTGCCACACGGCGGGAAACAGGTTGGCGACATTGTACTGCTGACGCTCGCTCAGGATATGACCAAACAACTTGCTCTTGTTGTCACTCGACAGGTAGTAGCCTTGCTGATTCAGCAATTCCGGATTGAAGTCGCTGTCCGGGGAGTAGTTCATGCGTGAAAATAGATAGCTCACATCCACATTGAGCACCAGATAGCTCATGCGTTTCCCCAATACTGTAACCGGAGAAATCAGACGCAACCCCGGCGTATAGGGCACGACCAATTCCCCGTCGTGGGTTTCCAGATCAATCCCCCAAAGCGCCACCTCACCGGCTTCCAGCGACTGAGCATATTTGAAGTAATCACGGGAGGCTTTATTCTGAAGTGCATTGCGCACAAAAGAATGTCCGGGGTTGCGGGTGTAGCCCACATCGATCAGCTCTTTTCCGGCTCGACTGATGTAGCGAATCTGCTTATACCATTTCTGACTGGTGGCCACCGACTCCCAAATATTCTCCAGCACCTGGCGGTGCTCAGTATTGGGTAAAATCGCGTAATCAAACATGCTTTGACTGTTGGCCAGCAGTTTGACCGTCGAGCGCAACTGCCCTTTGAGGGTGTCGTATTCCCGTTCACTGTACGTCAGTTGATTGAGGGCGTCCTGGGCGGTTTTTTCCACCACGCTGTGTTGCAGTGTCAGGTAACGATGATAGTAGTAGGCGGAAACAATGACGGCGAAAACAAAACACGTCACCAGCAAATAGGCTGCGATTTTGGTGTACTTCATTACGCTATCGTCTCTTCCAGCAAAAACGGAAAAGATTATACTACTTGGAATCGGTGTCTAAATTAAACCCACTATCAATCGTCAAAACTGATAGTGGGTTCTCATTCCAGCAAAAACTGTAGGGTTAAATCGTACCCGGTAAGAAGTTAATCTTTTAATTTATAAATTACGTCGACACGGTCATGGATCACCAGTGTCGAGTCTTGGTACGAGTTCGATTCTTTGCGCGCGGAATCCATCGCCATTGAGCGCATCAGCACAGGCTGGACATTCGGCGTGTTGTAATCGATGCGCCAGATATCACCAAGTTTTTTATCAAAGCCCTGCGCCAAAGACGCGGCTTTGTTCATGGCATCTTTAATCGCCGCCTGACGCGCCTGAGCCTGATATTTGCTCTCATCGCGCACTTTGAGTTTGATCTGATCCACTTGGTTAACGCCGTCACTCAGTGCCAGATCCAAATATTGATTTAAATTGGCCAGATCATCGACGGTCACGGTGATATTGCGCGACGCTCGATAGCCCACCAACTCCGGCTTACCCGATTTTGGATAGTGGTACTGAGGTGCGAGATACAGATTCGAGCTGCTGATGCTCTCGGGCTTCACCCCCAGATCGGCGAGACTTTTGAGATAGCTGTCGACCGTTTTATCGACTGCCTGCTTCGCCTGCTCTGCGGTCATAGTGGACTCCACCACTCGCACCGAAAACTCGGCCATGTCCGGTTTGGCTACAATTTCTCCATAACCTGTGGTCACCAGATGGGGAAAGCTTGGCGCTTCCGCCAACGCTACCGCACTGAACAATCCGGAGATCACAAGTACAAAGCGAGATACCATCTTCATAGTTATACGTTCACCTTATCTAACTGATTCCCATACATCATAGTTTTTTACTCCGGATTGACTAGCTTTTAAACGACGATCTGACACAACTTTGACCGACGTCTATCTGGGTAAAATCTGCGCTGCGTAGCCGGTGATCGCTTCCGAGATGGTTTGCAGGATCCCGGTTTCCAGTTGCCAGTGATGCCAGTAAATCCGGTAAGGGATCAAAAAGCCCGGGATCAAATCCACCAGCGCGCCGCTTTGCAACTCATCCAGAATCTGCAATTTGGGGATCAGGCAATACGCCGCCCCGGACAACGCCAGTTTCACAAACGCTTCTGAGCTGGCCACTCTATGGTTGGTGACGCAATCTGGCGACAAATTAAAGTGCTGGTTGAGAAACTGATGATGCAGATCGTCGTGCTGATCAAACGACACCGCCGGCGCCCGGCGTAACGTCTCCCGATTCACCCCCGCTTGAAAGTAGCGATGACAGAATTCCGGACTGGCGACGCACACATAGTCCATCCGGCCAAGGTACACCGCATTGCAACCCGGCAACGCGTTTGCTTCCAGACTGATGGCCCCTGTTACTTCGCCATTTTTCAGCTTTTCAATGGTGCGGGCTTCACCATGCACCACCAGATGCAACTCGACATGACGCTGTTTCATCACTGGCGACAGTGCCGGTAGCAACCAGGTCGCCAGACTGTCTGCATTGGTTGCAATCGACACAGGTAGCGGCCGCTCATGCTCCTGATTGGTCAATTCCGGCATCAGTTCACTCTCTAACAACTGGATGCGATGATAGAGGCCAAGCAGCTTTTTTCCCACCGGCGTGGCTCTTGGCGGCTGCTCGCGAATCAACACTGGCTGAGCGAGAAACTTTTCCAGTTGCTTAAGACGCTGTGAGACCGCCGATTGCGAGATATACAGACTATCGGCAGCTCGCTCAAAGCTGCCCTGCGTGATCACCGACTCTAACGCTTCTATCCATTTGTAATCCAACCCGCGCATGGCCCTGCTCCCATAAAATTAGACAAACTTATAATAGATTAAAATCATTAATTATACTTATAAAGATATCCGGTTTAAGGTGGCAGGCATTCACAACAAAGACCATGATGAAAGGAGAAAAAAGTGAATTTTTGGTTGATGTTACAAGGGTTTGGCTTAGGAGCAACCATGATTATTCCTATCGGCGCGCAAAATGCGTATGTGCTCAATCAAGGGATTAATCGCCACCATCATTTGACCACAGCCACCGTTTGTAGCGTACTGGACATGTTCTTTATTTCTCTCGGTATATTCGGTGGTGGTGCCTTGTTATCGCAGAATGAAACCCTGCTGACTCTGGTGACGCTCGGCGGCATTGCGTTTCTTACCCTCTATGCCGGCTTGTCACTAAAAAGTGCTTTCAGTTCAGGCGGCAACGATACGAGCCCGTCGGAAGCGATGGCCAGAGGACGGCGCACCGTCATTCTCGGCGCTCTGGCAGTAACGGTGTTAAATCCGCACCTCTATCTCGATACCGTGGTGATTCTCGGCTCAATCGGCGGACAATTTGCAGGGCATGATCGAATCGCGTTTGCGCTTGGCACCATCATCGCGTCGTTTGTCTGGTTCTACAGCCTGTCGATCGGTGCCGCCAAACTCGGGCCGACATTATCAAAACCGCGAGTGAAGCAAGGAATTGATCTGGCGGTGGCGGGTATGATGCTGCTTATCGCCGCCTCACTCAGCCAAGAGTTGATTACGCAATATTGGGGTTAATATGTCATCACTGGAAAAGATCTATCAAAGCAACGTTGGTTTGCTGACACAGCTCAACATCCGATATGCACAATGGCAGCATGAACCCATTCTGGACTTTGTCACGGATGAGCGGGTAGCCAGAGAATTGGGCTGGAGTGGCACGCACAGCAAAAGCCTGTTTCTTAAACTTAAAGGCGGTGATTACGCCTTGTATCTGACCGACAAAGACTCGCGACTCGACACCAAAGCCATCAAGGCCGCAACGGGCAAGCGTCCATCCATCTGCAGCGATGACGAAATGACCCGCGAGCTCGGCTGTGTGCCTGGTGCTGTGTGTCCATTTGGGATGCCAGAACAGGTCAGCGTGATCGTCGATACCCGTCTCTACCAGCATCCGCAGGTGCTTTATACCCCCGGCTATCCGGACATGACCTTTGGCATTTCCGGTGCCGAACTGGCCAACGTCTTACAGGCGCTGCCAAACCCACTGTATGAAATATAACGTGTGCTAAAGAGATAAAAAAAGCGAGGCCGGAGCCTCGCTTTTTAATGCATCGTCTATTTAGTCGACTTTGTTCAGATGAACGTCCATTTGCGGGAATGGAATTTCGATACCGTTTTCGTCCAGCGCTTCTTTCATCGCTTGAGTCAGGTCCCAGTACACTGCCCAGTAATCTGCGCTGTTTACCCAAGGACGTACTACCAGATTCACGGAAGAATCCGCCAGCGCATGCACAGAGACATTCACTGCGGGATCTTTCAGAACGCGAGGGTCACTTTCAACCACTTCACGCAGCACTTGTTTGGTCTTTTTCAGGTCCGCGTTGTAAGACACACCAATCAGGAAATCAACACGACGAGTGTCGTAGCGAGAATAGTTGGTGATTGCACCACCAATAACGGCAGAGTTTGGCAGAACAATCATCTTGTTGTCTGGTGTTTTGAGGATCGTTTGGAAAATCTGGATAGAATCCACCGAGCCCGCCACACCAGCGACTTCAACGTAGTCGCCAGATTTAAACGGACGGAAAGCGACAATCAGTACGCCCGCCGCAAAGTTAGACAAGGAACCTTGCAGGGCCAGACCAACGGCCAGACCTGCCGCACCGATAACCGCAACCACGGAAGCAGTTTGTACGCCAACACGACCCAATGCCGCGATCAGTACGATCACAAATAGCAGGTAACGAACCAGGCCATGTACAAACTCGACAACAGCCGGATCCATGTCTTTTTTCTTCAGGACTTTAGAGACACTGCCCGCCACTGCTTTCACAATCAGGTTACCGATAAACAGGATCAGCAGTGCAGAAATGATATTAACTCCGTACTGGATCAGCAGATCAGAGTTATTTGTCAGCCATGATTCAGCACTTGCCAAACCATCAATAAGTGGAGTTTGAACCTCCGCAGATTCCCCTGCCATATACGTATCCTCTAACAATAGAATTTTTATTAAATGTGCTGCAATACACCCAGGGAATGGGCGAGCAAATGATCAGTTTGCCAAACATGCGTCAGAATTTTGGCACGATATCTTAAAAGTGACGTTTTGCAAAGTAAGAATTTTGCAAAGAGTTGTAAATCAAGACATTTCGACCGAGTCTAGTTCGCACGTGTTACAAGAGTAAGAAATGTTTTTCCATTTCGCCATAGCGTGGCGAGCTTTAAGTGTGATTTTTTGCATATTTGGTATATCACAGGCACAAAAAAGCCCGCGTTACCGCGGGCTTTGAATGCGTTAAGTCAACGCCTTACAGTACGTCAACCGCGTTAAGGTCTGCGAACGCTTGCTCCAGACGCTTAACCATAGACGCCTGACCCGCACGCAGCCATACGCGTGGATCGTAGTATTTCTTGTTTGGCGCATCTTCACCGGTTGGGTTACCGATTTGGCCTTGCAGGTAATCGTGGTTGTCCGCTTCGTACTGACGGATACCATCCCAAGTTGCCCACTGAGTATCAGTGTCGATGTTCATTTTGATAACACCGTAAGAGATAGACTCACGGATCTCTTCCAAAGAAGAGCCTGAACCACCGTGGAACACGAAGTTCAGAGAGTTCGCTGGCAGACCGAATTTCTCAGAAACGTACGCTTGAGAATCACGCAGGATAGTTGGAGTCAGAACCACGTTACCTGGCTTGTAAACGCCGTGAACGTTACCGAAAGACGCTGCGATAGTGAAACGGTGGCTGATCGCGTTCAGTTTCTCGTACGCGTAAGCTACGTCTTCTGGAGAAGTGTACAGCTCAGACGCGTCCATGTGAGAGTTGTCTACGCCGTCTTCTTCACCACCAGTACAACCCAGTTCGATTTCCAGAGTCATGTTCATTTTCGCCATGCGCTCTAGGTACTTAGCTGAGATCTCGATGTTTTCTTCCAGAGACTCTTCAGACAGGTCGATCATGTGAGAAGAGAACAGTGGCTTACCAGTTTGCGCGAAGTACTCTTCACCAGCATCCAGCAGGCCGTCGATCCAAGGCAGCAGTTTCTTCGCTGCGTGGTCAGTGTGCAGGATAACAGGCACGCCGTAAGCTTCAGCCACAGTATGAACGAATTTTGCACCCGCTACTGCACCCAGAATTTGTGCTTCTTGACCTTCAAGTTTTAGACCTTTACCAGCGAAGAAAGCTGCGCCACCGTTAGAGAACTGAACGATAACTGGTGCTTTAACTTTCGCTGCTGCTTCTAGTACTGCGTTTACAGAGTCAGTACCTACACAGTTAACCGCTGGAAGTGCAAAGTTGTTCTCTTTAGCAACTTCAAATACTTTCTGAACGTCATCACCAGAGATAACACCTGGTTTTACGAAGTCGAAGATCTTAGACATGGATAGAGTCCTATTTATCTGTCGTTTTAAAAATAAAACTTGTTAAGTTTAAATTCTTGCAAACGTTTGCTCACAACTAGGGCTATTCTAGCAGAGAAGCCCCCTGCGTGCAGCAAACAAGAAAGCGGGAGATTTCCCCCGCTTTCATTGATTCATTACGCTTTAGCGCGTGCTTCCAGCATTTCTACTGCTGGCAGTACTTTACCTTCAACAAACTCAAGGAACGCACCGCCACCAGTCGAGATGTAAGACACGTCCGCTTTGATGCCGAACTTGTCAATCGCAGCCAGCGTGTCACCGCCACCAGCAACAGAGAAACCTTCAGAAGCGGCGATCGCTTCAGAAATGCCTTTGGTACCGGCTTCGAAGTTCTTGAACTCGAATACGCCAACCGGGCCATTCCACAGAATGGTTTTCGCACCTTTCAGGATTTCAGCCAAAGCGGCGGTTGAGTCTGGGCCAAGGTCGAAGATCATGTCGTCGTCTTGCACTTCAGAAACGTGTTTGATTTCAGCTTCTGCGTTTTCATCGAACGCTTTGGCACACGCTACGTCAGTGGCAACTGGAATGGCACACTCTTCCATCAGTTTCTTCGCGGTATCCACCAGGTCGGCTTCGTACAGAGACTTACCAACGTTGTGGCCGGCAGCGGCAATGAACGTGTTGGCGATACCACCGCCAACAACCAGTTGGTCAGCGATTTTAGACAGTGACTCAAGCACCGTCAGTTTGGTTGACACTTTAGAGCCACCAACGATAGCCACCATTGGGCGTGCTGGGTTGTCCATCGCTTTGCCCAGTGCATCCAGTTCGTTCGCCAGCAGAGGACCTGCACAAGCAATAGGCGCAAACATACCGACACCGTGAGTCGATGCCTGAGCGCGGTGAGCCGTACCGAATGCATCCATCACAAATACGTCACACAGGGCTGCGTATTTCTTAGACAGCTCTTCTTCGTTTTTCTTTTCGCCTTTGTTGAAGCGAACGTTTTCCAGAACGACCAGTTCACCCGCGTTCAGTTCCAGACCATCCAGATAGTCTTTCGCCAGTTTCACGTCGCAGTTCAGAGCGTCGTTCAGGTAGTTCACAACAGGCTGTAGAGAGAACTCTTCTGCGTATTCACCTTCCGTTGGGCGACCCAGGTGAGACGTCACCATTACTTTCGCGCCCGCTTCCAGACAGTGCTTGATCGTTGGCAGTGATGCGATGATACGAGCATCTGACGTCACTTTGCCTTCTTTTACTGGCACGTTTAGATCAGCACGGATGAATACGCGTTTACCTGCAAGATCCAGGTCAGTCATCTTGATTACAGACATGTTGTGTCCTCTCAAATAATAAATAATTAAAGTTTTTGGAAAGCCCGGCCACCCTGCCGAACTTGTAAATTCTTCAAACTACTTTTGATATGGAGATACGGCTTATTTATTTCAAGGTTAAAAATAAATATTTCTCCACGCCTCAGTCACTCGGATTTTCTGAGGCCTGCATTGCGAGCGCTGTGTCCAGCATGCGGTTCGCAAAGCCCCATTCGTTATCACACCAGACCAGCATTTTCACCAGTCGGCCATTACTGACCCGGGTCTGGGTACCGTCGACGATCGCGCTGTGCGGATCATGGTTAAAATCGATGGAAACAAGCGGAGCTTCAGTATAGTCAACAATGCCGTGTAATGTACACTGAGAAGCGTCAACTATGGTTTGATTTACGTCATTAACTTTCACATTTGTATTAATTGTGACGCTTAAATCCATGGCAGTGACATTGACTGTGGGCACCCGCACCGAAATAGCCTCAAACTTGTTGGAAAATTTCGGGAAGATTCTTTCAATTCCTTTATGCAACTTGGTGTCTACAGGAATAATGGACTGGCTGGCTGCCCGGGTACGGCGTAAGTCGGTATGGTATGCATCAATGACCTGCTGATCATTCATGGACGAGTGAATCGTGGTGATGGTCCCGGAATCAATGCCAAACGCGTCATCGAGCGCTTTGATGATGGGGACAATGCAGTTGGTGGTACAAGATCCAGCGGACACCACTTTGTGCGTCGCTTGCAGCGTATCGTGGTTCACCCCATAGATAATGGTGTTGTCGAGATCGCTGGCGCCCGGATGGGAAAACAACACCTTACGCGCACCAGCGGCAATATGGGCCTGACCATCCGCTTGAGCGCCGAAGACGCCGGTACAGTCGAGGACAATGTCGACGTCAAGATCACGCCACGGCAACAGTTCAATATCGCTCAGGTGCAGAATGCGGATCGAATCGAATTCACCACTGTCATGATGAACATAGATGTGTTCCTGATCATTGGAAATTTTCTTGCCGAAACGGCCGTGGCTGGTGTCATACTGAAGCAGATGCGCCATCGCGTCGGGTTGCGCCAGTTCATTCACGGCGACCACTTTTATCTGCTGACTCTTACCGCTTTCGTACACCGCACGCAACACGTTGCGACCGATGCGCCCAAATCCATTGATCGCTATTTTCAGCATCACTTCCATCGCTCTACATCATTTTCGTGCCCCAGATACTAACCGATACCAGACCAAAGCGCATCCGTTGAATGAGTGAACAGACCAACGCAAAACAGGCCGGAATACATTCCGGCCTGTGTTCAGTTCCGTGATCGAGCCTCAGTGCTCAGAACGCGACATCCAGACCCAGCCAGTAACGACGGCCATCTTCAATGTACCCGTACTCTTCGTAGCTGATCTCTTCATCAAACAGGTTGTAGATCGCCGCTTTCAACGTGGTGTTGTGCGTCAGACGGTACGTCACACCGGTATCCACAAACGTGTACGCCGGCTCAATCAGGCTACCCGACGAGGGTCCGGTGGTCGGATCCATCTCTTTGCCACGGTAGGTCAGCTTCGCCCAGCTCTCCAGCTTGGCAGTCGCCTGCCAGCTCAGATCGGCATTGAACAGGTGCTTCGGCAATTGTTGCAGTGGCTGACCTTTGTATTCACCGGTTTTCTGTTCAGAATCGGTGTAGGTGTAGCTGGTGCTCAGATAAACCGTCTCCGTCAGTGGCATCGCAAACGTCGCTTCCACCCCTTGTGTCACCGCTTCATCCACGTTGATGCGGTAAGTTGGATCCGAGCCCCACTCGTTGGCGCCGTCGGTACAGACCGATGCCGGACATACCACGCGAGTGATCTTGTCTTTGAAGTCGTTGTGGAACAAGGTCAGTGACGCATCAATCCCGTATTCCCCCTGATACATCAGGCTGATCTCTTTATTGATCGATTTTTCCGGCTCCAGATCCGGGTTACCGTAAATGTTGCCGCCACGGCTGACCTGCGCCCAGCCTGGTGCTATTTCACGCAGCTGCGGTGAACGGAAACCGGTCGCTACGCCACCCTTGAGCGTCCAGTCAGAATCGATACTCCACACACCGTATGCACGCGGACTAAAGTGCGTGCCGTAGTTTTCATCATGATCGACACGTCCGCCTAACGTCAGGCTGAACGGATCAATGATGGTCCACTCGTCTTCCACAAACAACGCCCACTGGCTGTTCGAAATTTTCGACTGGCTGGATGCTTCATTTGAAGTCTCATCATTGAGTTTAGCGTGCGTGGCTTCGATACCGGTCGTCAGCACATGGGATGACAGGGTCGTCACCAGGCTGGATTTAAAGGTGGTGTTCTCAATCTCCATCTTACGCGACTTATTGCGGCTGTCTTCACGCTGCAGGTAAGTTTCCGAATACCCCCATTCCTGCCAGTCACCGCTGTGGCTCAGAGCCACATAGTTACGACGGTATTCATTTTCGCTGTCTTCACACTCACCGCGACAACCGCTGGTCGGAACCGAATGACCCACATTGCCGCGGCGATCCTGCGCCGACGTCCCGCCTTCTAACTGGAACGAATGACGGTCATTCAAATGATAAGTCAGTTTCGACGTCAGGCTCTGCAGGCTTTTGTCTTCATAGCCGTGAGGAATATCGTCCTCGTTACGCTGGGTATACTGGCCGTAAACTTGGAGCGACAGAGCGTCAGAAAGCGGGCCGTTCAAATAGAAATTAGCGCTCTGTTCGTTACCCGATTTGCGGTCTTCCTGGATCACCGTTCCGAGCTGGATATTACCGTTCCAGCTTTGGCTGTCTTTGCGCGTAATAATGTTGATCACACCACCGATCGCGTCCGAACCGTAGAGTGTCGACATCGGGCCACGGATGACTTCGATACGTTCAATCGCCTGCAACGGTGGCAGCCACCCCTGCTCAATACCCGGGCCGTCGCTGTTCGGACGCGTTTCGCGGGTACTCTGACGTTTGCCGTCCACCAGGATCAGGGTGTATTTCGACCCCATCCCGCGGATGCTGATGTCAGTGGTATCTCCACCGCCAGTCACCACCACACCCGGCACGCTCTTCAGTGCGTCGGTAATATCACGGTAGTAACGGGACTCAAGCTCTTCGCGCGTTACCACGCTGATACTGGCCGGAGCATCGGCCTGACTTTGTTCGAAACCGGAAGCGGTTACCACCACAGTTTCGGGTTTGGTTGCAGAATCGGCGTGGACCTGAGGAATGGCCAACAGAGCCAACATGCCGGCAGAACCTGCGGCCGGCAGTTTAATAGTGGACATCTTGAACTCCATTATTGATAATGATTATTATTTTCGAAACGATTATTCACAAATAGACAGCGATGCATAGACAGAGTTATGGAATGACTCTTCCCATAAATGGAACTTGGTCACTGCACAGCATGAGGAGTAAAAGATGCATGACCTCGCGGCTATCCGGGCTTTTGATGCGCTCAACCAGCACAAAAGTCTGACGTCGGCAGCCAAAGCTCTGAATCAACCGAAATCGACCATCAGCCGCCGTTTGGCGCAATTAGAAGAAGACGTCGGTCAGGCATTGACCGCCCGGCAAGGCAACCGGCTGGTACTGACCAAAGCCGGCAAAATCTTCGCCCGTTACAGCCGGCAGATGCTGGAGCTGGCCGATGAGAGTCAGGATGCGCTGCAGGGGTTGAACAACAAAATCTCCGGACAACTGCACATCGTGTGTCACGCCGCTTTAGTGCGCAGTTGGCTCAGTGGCGTACTCAATCAGTTCCTGAGTGAGAATCCGGACGTCAAAATCCGCTTGAGCAGCGATGTAAACAGCACCCATAATGAGCCGGATCTGGTGCTGTGGGTCGGGCCTTGCCCCTCACTCGAATGGCGCGAAGAAACACTGGGTTACTGGCGCTATGCGCCTTACGCATCGCCGGAGTATCTGCGTCAGCATGGCCAGTTGACGTCTCCTCAGGAATTGCATCGTCACCCATGGATCGATTTCGGTTGCCTGCGCGAGCGTGAGTTGACGCTTCACCACAGTGAGCACGGCGAGTTTAAGCTCGAGCCGCTCTCCAGCCGCCTGCACAGCGACAACGTGGCGTTGCAGATTGATGCGATCGCCAACGGACACGGCATTGGCCTGCTGCCTACCTGGACCGTGCAGGGTTACCAGCGCCACCATCCGGGACGCATCGTTCCTTGTCTCGACAGCTGGTTGTCCGAACCGGTCGCTATCACCTGCTATACCCCGGCAGGTCGCCACCCATTGCGTCTGTCGGTGTTACTGGACACCCTACAACAGCAGGTTCCGCTGTGCTGGTGCAAAGGGTAACGCGCATAAAAAAGGCGCTCTAAGAGCGCCTTTCGTGTTGTGTCCGCAACGTGTGCTGCGGCAACGATTGGAATGATTACTGGGTGACCACGTTGAGCTGATCATCGACCTTTTTCACGTCATCGGTATGCTTCGCCAGCAGCAATGCGAGCTGACGCATAGCGTCCGATTCCACTTCCCCTTTGAGGGTAACCACACCCTGCTCAACATCAACATTGATGTCCGAACCGTTCACATCCGGCTCGAGCAACAAGGAAGTTTTGACTACGGTGGCAATTTTTGAGTCCACCAGATCCTGTTTCAGATCACTGCTCTGCTGCTTCTCATCCATTACCGTCAGTTGGTTGTCGACCTTTTTTACCCCATCTATGTTGCGCACCAGCTCACCGGCCAGGCGTTTGTCGACATCACTGTCCACATTACCGGTCAGATACACCACCCCTTGTTTCACATCGGTATTGATATCAAAGCTGTTCAGATTGCCATTAAACAGCAGCGTCGCCTCGGCTTTACCGTCGATCCAGCCATCCTGCGCACTGTCTTTCCACTGATTGCTGTCCGCCGCGCTGGCACTGAAGGCACTCACGCCAAGAGTCAGAATAAGCGCTTGAGTTAACGTTGAAAATTTCATGTTCGTCTCCTCTGGTCTGGTCATACAAATATAAAATGTTCATTTGTATCTATGCCAAAGGTGTGCCAATCAAGAAATGCATTATAAGTCAACAACTTAAAACAAAACTTAAACCACATTGCTCGCCGCGCTATGAAAAAAATTCCTGTCCGGAGGTAACTTTTATACGCGCTCAGCGCAAACGTCGCCAAGTCAGTGCTGCGGTTTCCACTTCCATCTGCAACGCCGCAATCCAATACGACACCAAGTGAATCAGTCTCTTATCTTGCAAGGTTTTACTGACCTGACGCGCTCGGCGAATCAGTAGCCGGTTTTGTTCCATCAACGCCGGCATTCCCTCGCGGTGCGACGGTGTGTGCGGCGTCACCAGATACACTGGCTGGCAGCCTCCCAACTCTTTGCCCAGCGCACGGATGGCCTGACGCTTCAGGCTCATCAGTCTCGCCAATGAGCGCTGCAGACTGTGGTTGTGCGTGGTAGCGTGCCACTGCACTCTGGCGTGGTTGAGGCTGGCCTGCAACCACGCCATGACCAAGCGCACTTGATGAGCATCGGCCAGCGAAACAACGCTTTCGTTCTCCTGAGTCACTTCCACCTCCTGGCTGTTATTTCTCTCACTCTGAGATGACAAACAATCTTCATACCAACTTATACGTAAAACTGCGGTTAAAAACACAGCGCGCCGCTTGAGAGAATGCATCCGATTACATACAGTGAAGGTTCATTCACCGCAAAGGAACCGTGCATGTCTCTGCCTACTTTGTTCGTGTTACTCTCCGATCCTCAGCATGTTGACGCCCTGACCCGCAACGGCGTGTTGTCGCAATTTTCCCTTATCGAGGCAAACGGCCAGACACACTGGCTGAGTCAGCTTGAGCAGGCTGATACCGACGTGGCGCTACTGGATACCCGTTATTTCTCGGCCAATGAACTGACCGAGCTGGCCGCCTCCCACGTAGTCACCGACACCGACGTGATCCTGCTCAGCGACGGCACTCCCAATCCGCACATTGATCAATTAATGTTGAGCGGCAGTGTGTTCCACTTTCGCCACCCACTCAATCACGAACTACTGCATGATACCCTGAGCGACATAGCTCGCCACTTTGAACAGCACCAATCTGGTCCGCCAACGGCCGCAGTTCAGGCCAGTCCGCTGGATCAATTTGGTCTGCTGGTCGGATCGTCCCGTGAAATGCACACCCTGTATCGCACACTACGCCGGGTAGCGAAAACCGAATCCAACGTGCTGATCGTCGGTGAAAGCGGTGCGGGTAAGGAACTGGTGGCCAATACTCTTCACCTTGCCAGCGCGCGAACTCAGCAGCCTTTTATCGCCATCAACTGCGGAGCGATCAGCCCGGAGTTGGTGGACAGTGAGCTGTTCGGACACGAAAAAGGCGCCTTCACCGGCGCCAACAAAACCCACGCGGGTGTTTTTCGTCAGGCCGAAGGCGGTACGCTGTTTCTCGATGAGGTGACCGAAATGCCGCTGGAGCATCAGGTCAAGCTGTTGCGCGTGCTGGAAAGCGGGGAATACCGCCCGGTGGGCAGCCAACAAAGCTGTCGCGCCAATGTCCGGGTCGTGGCGGCCACTAACCGCGATCCTCAGCAAGCGATCGAAGAGGGACGCTTTCGCGAAGATCTGTATTTTCGCCTGGCGCATTTTCCAATCCATGTACCACCACTGCGTGAGCGGGGCGATGACATCAGCGGTCTGGCGCAGCATTTTCTCGCCCACCGTAATGCCGAAGAGCAGCAAAGTAAAGCCATCTCGCCTCAAGCCATTGACGCGCTGGCGACGCACGACTGGCCGGGGAATGTCCGTGAGCTGAAACACTGTATTGAACGGGCGTACATACTGGCGGATCAACAGATTGAGTCACACCATCTGGTGTTCGATGCGCCGCCACTGCAATCGCCGTCGAAGCTGGAAGCCGCGATTCCTGCTGGCGTCGCACTGGAAGAGATTGAAAAGGCAGCCATTTTCAATACCTTGCAAGAAAATCAAGGCAATAAAACCGAGACCGCGTCCGATCTCGGTATCAGTGTCAAAACCCTGTACAACAAACTGGAACGCTATCAGGCCAAAAGTTAAAGGGTGATCTCGCCGCTTTGCGGTGCTCTGGGCGACATGATTTTTAGTGCGTCCGGGCGCACCGCAATATCAAGCACACGGCTCTCAAACAGTTCACCATCAATCACATACTTGAGGCCGTCAGGATGCTGAATGCGCACCGATTCCACCTGGCGGTGCTCAGTGAAACTGCCCAATTTTTCCGACGTTACCCCCGCCACAGCCAGTTCGGTGAGTGACAGAACGTGCATGCCCGGCAATTCGGCTTTGGGGATCCAGGTGACGTCCAGCTTGCCGTCGTTGATGTCCGGCTCGCCACTGCCCTGCGCCAGCAAGGTACTGAACGGCGCTGCATTGGCGATCACGATGCTCTGTGTCTCTAATGTCTGCTCTTCTTCCTGATCAAAGCGGACCTTGAGCGTAATGCTGTCGCCATTCGTCACCGCGTTTAAAAAGCCTTTCAGATACGCCACCTGACCATCGCTGTTCTTCACTTCCCGGTTGGCAAACTCGATCATCTGCTGCTCAAAGCCGACCGCGACAATCAATAACGCAATCCGCTGATTACAGGTCGCGACGTCAATCATGCGGGTATCGCCATGAATAATGGCTTCGCAGGCGGTGGCCAGAGGCGTCAGTTTGGAACGAATTCCCCACATCGCATGACATAAAGCGTTGGCGGTGCCAAGCGGCAGTATCCCAAAGCGTACCGAGCTGCCGACCAACTCGGCCGCCACCTCGTTAACCGTACCATCGCCCCCGGCAGCGATCACCAGATCCGGCTTGGCTTGTAAAGCCTGACGGGCCAGCTGTGCCGCCGAGACTTGCTCACTGGTTTCTTGCACCGCCAGAGAGAAATACGGAGACAACGCTACGATGATGCCCTCTTTGTTCGCTGGCCATTTACCGCCGCCGGAGACCGGGTTGGCAATCAGCCACGCTTTGGGTTTACTCAGACCAAACTCCTGGTTGGCAATGTAACGCTCCAGAGCCCGGTACTGCGTTGAGTTCAGCCGTGCCCTGCGACGGATCGACTGGATCTGCTGCATCACTTCCTCAATGCTGCTTTGCGGTGACCGAGCCAGCAAGTAGGCGGCCATGACCATCACAGATCGGCCGCGACCCAGCGCACAGTGCACCACCACGGCGCGTTGTTTTTTGCGCTGAGCTTCGATCCAACGCACCGCCTGAAGCAAGGTGGAAAATTCCGGGTAGGCGTGGTCGAGGACCGGTACGTTGAGGTAATCGATCCCCTCGCCCATCAAAGACATATTGAGGCTTTCAAATTCGGCCGTCACATCCAGTACAGCTTTGACTTCATACTGATGCAACGCCTCAACATCTGCGGGGGTCAGGCGCGCTGCGAGGTAAAGCCCGGGTTCGATTTGCTGAATGCTGGGCGTAGAAGAGCGCGATCGCACCAGATAGTTGTACGCGTACACCCCCAACATAAACGGCCAAAATAATACCCGCACCCCTTTCGGAATTCGGCCGTCACTGTTTTTACGAAAGATACGTCCATTGTTTTTGTAATACGCCAACGCCACCAGCGCCAGTGACAACGCCGTCCAAAGCATCACCAGGCTCAATCCCCACCAAGGGCTAAGCAGACT
This sequence comes from Vibrio sp. V38_P2S17PM301, assembly GCF_009904845.1. Taxonomy (NCBI): domain Bacteria; kingdom Pseudomonadati; phylum Pseudomonadota; class Gammaproteobacteria; order Vibrionales; family Vibrionaceae; genus Vibrio; species Vibrio sp. V38_P2S17PM301. The sequence goes on from NZ_WXWO01000042.1 coordinate 65,075, forward strand.
CAGAATTAAGGCGCCAAAACAGCCCATCATGTAATACGTTGCAACCCGCATTCTTCACCTCATTTTGCCATCAGATTCACTCCCGCCAGACGTATTGAGTATAGCGGGAGCCCAGTCACACAGGATATTTAACAATCCGTGTCTTGCGCGTTGGCCGATTCTTTGAGGTTTTCACAACTGTCTTCGATAGCATTGCCGGTGTCCGTCACCGCCTGGTCGATTTTCTCACCGACATCTTCGGCGCTGTTGTCGTCGCTGCACGCGACCAGACCAGCACTCAGCATCAGAGTTAGCATCGGGATCAATACTTTTTGATTACGCTTTTTCATCATACGCTCCTTAGTGATTAGAAGAGGTTGAATACAAGGTAGCGAAAGCCGTGCCAACAAAACTAACCATTAAAAATCAGTAATATAGAAAAATCAGTAAACAAATCTAAAATCCGAAGCGGTAAGAATTTCACACCGATGGGAAAAACTTACGCAAAAAAAAGAGGGCCGACTGGCCCTCTAGACAATGATGGTGTTTGTCACCGGATTACGCCAGCAGCTCCTTTGCCGTATCGACAACGTTTTCCGCGGTGAAGCCAAACATCTTGAACAGCTCACCTGCTGGTGCAGATTCGCCGAAGCTGGTCATGCCGATGATGCGACCGTCAAAGCCTACATACTTGTACCAGAAGTCTGCGATACCCGCTTCAATAGCGATGCGTGCTGTGACGTCTGATGGCAGTAC
>NZ_WXWO01000050.1:0-63371 GCF_009904845.1 Vibrio sp. V38_P2S17PM301
CATTACACAGATTTATCAATAAAATTCAATGACTTGCGCACCAAAAAAGTGCATGATTCACCCACCAAAAAAGCGGTCAATTTGTAACCTACTGAAATAAATAGTGATATTTTATGCAGACCCAATGCGAGGCTAACACATCCTACGATCCTAAAAGTGGCCGGAAGCATGCAGTTGCAAGGCGTGTTCTGAACAAAAATTCGCAAGTTTGGCGCTACTTTTTACGAGCACTCAAACCCAGATTGAAAAGACAATGAGGAAGAGAAGAAAAAGAGCCTCCGCGATACAGAGGCTCAGGCCATCATTACAACAGAATAAAAATACCCGCCAGACAAGCGCTCATCAGATTGGCCAGTGTACCGGCCAATACGGCTTTGATGCCCAGGCTGGCCACTTCCGAACGACGCTCTGGCGCGATCACGCCGATTGAACCCAATTGGATAGCAATCGAGCCAATGTTGGCAAAGCCACACAGTGCGAAAGTAATGATGATTTGCGAGTGTTCTGACAACAAAGCTTTGTGCTCGACAAAATCAATAAAGGCAACGAATTCGTTCATGACGATCTTCTGGCCAATGTACGATCCGGCCATCAGCACTTCGTCTGCTGGCACGCCAATCACCCATGCCAGTGGCGAGAACAGGTAGCCGAAAATTGCCTGCAACGTAATACCTGCAAATCCGAACACTTCCCCCAGGCTCTCAAGGCCTGTGTTCACCATGGCAATCACACTGACAAACGCAATCAACATAGTACCAACGGCCACAGCAACCTTCATGCCGTTCATCGCGCCACTTGCTAGCGCATCAATAACGTTACTCTCCTGAGCTTTGTCCATCGCAATGTCTGACTGGTCAACCGCTGTTTCGCGCTCCGGTACAATGATCTTGGCCATCATCAGGCTGCCCGGCGCTGCCATAAAGCTGGCGGCAATCAGATATTTCAGATCCACACCCAGCCCGGCGTATCCACCCAATACACTACCGGCAACTGACGCCATACCACCGGCCATTACAGCAAACAGTTCGGAGCGGGTCATTCGGGCCAGGAAAGGACGGACTAAAAGCGGAGATTCACCTTGAGAGAGGAAGATATTACCAGTGGCCACCAAAGATTCGGCTTTACTGGTTCCAAGAAATTTTTGAATACCGCCACCAATGAATTCGATGACTTTCTGCATGATGCCCAGATAATACAAGGCAGAGATAAGGGCGCTGAAGAAAATGATAATAGGAAGGACGCGGACAGCGAAGATAAAACCAGAACTTGCAAGATCTCCGAAGAGAAAACGGATGCCTTCATCGGCAAAACCAAGGAGGCTGGAAACACCGCTACTGAGGCTGGTCAGAGCCGCTTGTCCCCATGGGAAATAGAGCACCAGGGCTGCAAACCCAACCTGGAGCAACAGGGCTCTGGAAACCGTCTTCCAGTTGATGGCTCTGCGACTCTCTGACAACAGGATCGCGCATATCAACAGGACAACGATGCCGATTAATCCAAATACAACATTCATGTAAAGATCACCTTATACAAGCTTTGGGGAACGTAGCTGGTCCGGTCCGTGGGGTCATTCACTTTCCATGTGACGGCTTGTATTGGCTGAGCGAAGGCTCATAACCGGGCGGCAAGTATAGCCATCATAACGAGATATTCATCACATATTTTTGCGCAAACGTTCAAGCGTTCAAATAACCACCAGAGCAGAACAAAAATCATACAACCCGATTCACCTATCGCTACCGATCACACTGAATTATTGGTTGTATGGATTGAGCGTCATTGAAGTTGAACGTAGATCACACTAAGGCATGAATTCGAGATGCAAACTTTCGAACGAATGGCAAGGGACAGGAACTAGTACTAACGTTATTTTTGTAAGTAATGCCTTCAATTCTATTATCTCGCTAACAGCGTCGGCTTAAATAGGTAATCAAAGTAGGCCTCACCATCACGGTGAGGCCTTCTCATACGGAGATATAATTTGTTTCAGATAAGGCGGGCCATCCGTCGGTTTCTCGCCCGTCTAATCAACGTCTCAGAAATGGTCAGCAGTAAGCCAACCCAAATAAATGCGAAACTGACCGCCTTTACACTGTCGAAGATCTCACCAAAAAACCACACCGCCAACAAAAACTGGATACTCGGTTCAATGTACTGCATCAAACCCACAGTCGACATGGTCGTTAGGCGCAGCGCAATCGAATAAAACACCAGCGGCCCAAGCGTCATTGGCGCCGCACCGGCGTATAATGCCAGCGTTTCCCACCCTGAATTCAACGACACGGCGCCGACACTGACGTGTTTGAACAACAAGTACATAATGGCCAAAGGAGCGAGCGTAGTAGCTTCCACAAACAAGCTTACGCTCCAGGTGTACTGAATTTTCTTCTTACACCAGCCATACAAGGTGAAGAAAATCGCCATAACCAATGCAACGTAGGGGACCTGCCCGTACTGGTATACCTGATAGGACAGACCAATAAATGCCAGAAATAACGCGAGTTTCTTTCCGGCTGAGATGGTCTCTTTTAAGACAAAAATCCCGAGCGCATTCATGGTCAGCGGGCTGATAAAGAACCCCAAACTGGCGTCAATCACCCGCTCGTGAGTCATCGCCCAGGTGAAAGCAACCCAAGAGATTGACATCAGGCTGCTGCCGAGAAAGGCATACCACAATGATCGTTTGTCTTGCAGTAACGTCTTCAGATCAGATAGCTTGCCAAACAGCCCCACAATCAACCAGGCAACAGGGACAGACGCGATCAAACGCACGGCCAGTAACTCATCCGGCGCGGCCGCGGGCAAATGTTGGTAATAAAGCGGTAGCAGGCCCCAGAGGACAAATGAAAGCGCTGCCATCCAGTTTCCAATCATAACTGGTGACACATCAATACCTTAAAGTGAAGAGATTGATCGCGATTTTAGCCCCTTTTCACTGGCTGTAAAGCGAATTACCGCTTTTCATCAGGGGTCATGAAGCGATTCAGAAATAAGCGCAAGTTACCCGGCATTATGAAGAAAAAATCGGCCGTCTTTCAATCAATAAGAACATGGTAATCTGGCAGTGAATCGTTACAATAGCGGCCTTTTGTTCGACTACCCCGGAGAGCCACATGCAAACGGATTACACTTTGACCAACCTGCAATCAATGCCCAGAGAAGAGCTGGAGACATTCAGTATGCGCATGTTGCATCGACTGGTACCGGAAGAGTCTGCCAGTGAGTTGTTTACCTTTGATGCCGAAGAGACAGAAAACGAAGAGCGCCTGCAGGCAGCGAAGTTTGACGCAATGTTACGTTTGCATGCAATAGCGTTGAGCGAGTTACCGGCTTTATTTGGTGAATCGAACAATGCTCAGCAGAATATCGTACGCATGAGCCGTTTACTACTGTGGCATTTCTATGCAGTCTCGTTTAACTTGGAAAAAGTCATTAGTCTGGAAACGCACTGCAACTATGTGGAAGTGCTCCTCAAATCAGCCCCTTCCGATGCATTTGGTTGGGTTAAAGCACTCACTGAGCTACTGCATCAGTACGCTGAACTGAACCAGCCAAAATAGTATCTTCAGCCCGTCGGAAAGACAGGCTGAATCGCGGCGCCGTCCTAGTCGTTTTTCAGAACTACCCGGGCATTCTTCGCTTGTACCGGGCGGTTATTGTGTCCCATCACATCCATCAACTGTTGAGTTTGCTCTCCGGCCAGTTGCTGTGGCTGTTTGACCACCAACCAGCGTACGCCTTCACTGCAAGGAGGTGTGGTCAATGAACCGTTGAACCGATAGTAATGTGCCAGTTTTGGCAATAATGATGCAACCGGGAAAGATGGGTTAAGTTTCACGCTTTCCCCTTTGCCCGGCAAGGTGTCTGTCAGTTGAGTCATCTGTGGGTTCTCGGCGCCGTTATCAAACATTACGGCCAGTACCGCCAAATTCCCACTGCGATCTGCGTGAACAAAATGCGCTTCCAACGGGTATTGCTTACCGCGGATCAGATTTTCAGACGGGGTATGGAAGTGGAACTGCAGTAATTTGTACGTCGTGCCATCAAGAGACAGGGTATTGTCACCCGACACCTCGGCCTGAAGTGTGTGGCCGTTATTGGTTAATGCAGTCACATTTCCCTGGTAGGTAATCTCGAGATCCTTGAGATCCGCGTCCACCGCTCCACTGATGTCGATCGGGCTCTGGTTTTTGCCATCGGCACAGGTCGACGATACATTGCCCCAATACGCCGGGCCATGCTGACCACTGTAACCCCATTCTGCAGCCTGAACGCTACCGGTGGACATCAGTGCCAGCAGAGATAATGCTAACGACGTTTTTTTCATAGTTACTCCCTGAAAATGCGAATAAAATTCAGCCATGTTAATAACAGTCATGCGCTGAGAAGTATGCCGCAATCTTTGTTTTCAGAAAATAACTGGAATAAAACGCACGTTTGGCTGCAATTATTCGTCTTGCGAGGCGTTAAACCGCTCGAGTAATCGCACGAAGCAGAAATAAAACAGGGAAGCATTCCGCTTCCCTGTATCCATCTTGTTAACGCGCTGCTACACCCTTTCTTCAATACCAATGTTATTGTTAGCCCAAAGCAGAGCCTGCAATCGATTCTTGGCATTGATCTTTTTAAAGATGTTGTGCAGATGGGTTTTGACCGTATTTTCGCTGACGAACAGTTCATCGGCGATCTGAATATTCGAAGCCCCCTGCCCGAGCAAACGAATGATTTCTTTTTCACGTTTGGTCAAATTTGCGTAGGTCTGAGACGTGGTTACCGCATTAGAGCTACGGAAATGATGAATGTAATCTTGTGCGAGCTTGCGTGACAACCACATCTCACCTTCGAGGATCTTTTCCATACCTTTGATCAGCAATTTCAGATCATCATCGAGGTAAAACACCCCCACCAGATTGCGCCATTTAAATAAATCGACAGATGGGATGTCTTTCGGACAATTAATCACGATCTCTTTCAGCTCGTAATCAAGACGGCTCTTAATCTGAGTGTAAACCTCAAATTTCTTGTCATCCAAATAAGAGAAATCAATCAGAACCACTTCACTGAAGATGGTATCCGGGTGAGGAGCATCTGAGAATGTGGCGAATGGAACCACACTAACGGACATGTTCAAATGGGATTCGAGCGAATCTTTAAACAGGTTCGACTGCATACTGACATCAGATAGCAGTGTGACCTGAGCCTTTCCGTTGCCCAACATATTCATCCTCCAAACTAGCCAACGTATTGTAATAACCTAAAACTATCGTTTAGTGGTCAATTGTCAATCGGTCACTACTAAAGGAGTAGATATGCAAACGATTTTATTAAATTCAAATCATAAGGTTACACTGACATTCTCATTTATAAGAAAACTATCAATAACCATTAATTTCTCTGATTTCTTCTCCGGTCGATAAAAAGCGCGAAAGGATTCCTTTCGCGCTTATCTCGTTAAATCGAATCGCATGGACGGCTTAGCGCTTACGTAAGGCACCCGCCATCAACAAAAATACGAAAGTCATGATGCCGAGGCTACCGCCGCCACCGCCGCCCGATGAACTGCTGTCGGTGCCAGACAGGAAGTCATTGCGGCGCGAATCTGTAGCGACGAATTTTGGCGATTCCCCACCATTTAACACGTTGTCAATCCAGCTTGAAAAGCGAATCACCTCAGAAAATACCGATGTCGCATTGATGCTGGCGCTCGGATCGCCACACTGCGTATCCGGACCAAAACTGGTGACGCCAACCTGAACATATTCCGTACCGTTGTACCAGTAGAGCGGGCCGCCAGAATCGCCCTGACAAGTCGCATTTTCCAGCGTTGAACCAGTGGGCACTTCACCTTGCATACACAAGTTGTTGTCGGTGGTTACCGTGTAATTGCACTGGTTGTTTGGCACCCAGGTCAGTGTGGTTTGCAGTAACTCATTGCTTTCATCAGCGTTACTCCGCGTATCACCATGGCCAACCGCCTTAAACTCTTCGCTGTAAGCGCGGTAGGTTGAGTAATCGTCCACTGTCGGTCGAATAGCGTAATCCGCGCTGCTGACGGTCGTTAACGCCCGCTCCAGCTTCAAAATGGCAATATCGTTAAACAGGGTTTCATCTTCATAGGTCGACGGATAATAAATCTCGGAGACCATCACCCGCTCCTGCACGTTGGAAGGAAAGTCACCTTCGAGCTGAAGCTTAGGCACCACAGAGGTAAACAGATTGCCCTCTTCATCGTTAAACACGCAATGTGCTGCGGTCAGAACATACTGATTGTTCAGCAGGGTACCACCACAGTAGCTGCCGCTGCCATAGCGTCCATCGTAATCAATACGGTCGTAAAACAGGGCAACATACGATGGATAGGTGGTCACGGACGCACTGGTTCCGTTGACAATATAAGGTTGAAAATCGGCTGCGGCCACATTGGCAGAAATAGACAACACGGCAGCCATACACGTCCACTTGTTCATAAGGTATGACTCCTTCCTGTAGGAACAACTTATTATTTGAGTTATAAAAAATGGGAGACACCGATTTTATACGGTCTCTCCCATAAATTAAGTCAATTATTCGCTAGTTTCTAGCCACGATAGTAACGTTGTGGAACGAAGGGCATTTTCTCAACGGTCATTGGCAGCATTTTTCCGCGCACTTCGGCAAACAGTTCGGTGCCGACAGCCGACAGATCCGTACGGACATAACCCATTGAAACCGGCTTACCCGCTGTTGGGCCAGCAGTACCACTGGTCACGCTCCCGACTTTGTTGCCTTCACCGTCATACAGTTCGGTGCCTTCACGGACCGGCGCTTTCGTTTGACCAACCAAGCCAATCCGCTTGCGTGACACATCTTTGGTTTCAATCTGGTTTAGAATGATATCCGCTCCAGGGAAGCCGCCCTCACGTTCGCCGCCCGCACGACGCACTTTTTGAATGCCCCATAGCAAACTTGCTTCAACTGGTGTCGTCGTGGTATCCAAATCATGACCGTAAAGGCACAATCCACACTCAAGACGCAACGAATCACGAGCGCCCAGGCCGATCCACTCCACTTCGTCTTCTGCGGTCAGTTTGCTGGCAAACGCTGCCGCGTGCTCTGCCGGTACAGAAATTTCATAGCCATCTTCACCGGTATAACCGCTGCGGCTTACAATGCATTCAACGCCATCGATCGTCAGCTTCTGTACGTCCATAAACAGCATGTCGGCCACCGCTGGCTGGTAGCGTTTCAACACTTCTGCGGCTTTTGGACCCTGCAATGCCAGTAGCGCGCGATCTTCGATCAGCTCCAGCTCAACCTCAGCGGGCAGATGTGCTTGCAGATGTTGGATGTCCTGTTCTTTACACGCCGCATTCACCACCACAAACAGATGATCGCCAAGATTCGCCACCATCAGATCATCCATAATGCCGCCCTGCTCATTGGTAAAAAAGGCATAGCGTTGCTTTCCTGCACCCAAATCGATGATGTCGACTGGCACCAGCGATTCCAAGAACGCCGCCGCACCTTCGCCATGCAGACGAAGTTGACCCATGTGAGAAACATCGAAAAGACCCGCAGCATCACGAGTATGCAGGTGCTCTTTCTTGACACCCAGCTTGTATTGCACTGGCATATCGTAACCAGCGAAAGGGACCATTTTCGCACCCACTTCAACGTGAAGCGCATGCAAAGGTGTTTTCAGTAGTTCTTGAGTCATCTTCTTCTCCATTAAGCCAGACTCTCTGAGTTAGCCGCGATGAATTGCGATTTTTTCCGAAACGGAAACCGTGTTTCCTATAGTAAACAAGCATGCGCCTCTTTTTCACCATTAACAAGTTCAAAACAGTTCAAAATGTGACATTTAACAAGTTAGACACATTTAAAAATCGTTAAAGAAAAGCGCCACATCGATGACTTTCACATCAACATGACGCTTTTTCATTCACGTTAACCGCAATAGCAAACGTTTGCATTCACTATAGGAAATTTTACTTTTTGCGATATCACTTCGCAGTGACCCACAAAATATGCGCATCTTCTTCACTGACAGAAACCAGCATGTGACCCATATTGGCATCGTAGTAAACGCTGTCACCTTCGTGCATCACTACCGGTTCATAGAACTCAGAATAGAACATCACTTCACCGGATAAAATCAGCAGAAATTCCTCGCCATCGTGACGCACCCAGTCGGTGTATTCTTCAAACGTTCGGGCACGGATACGGCTCTTAAACGGCATCATTTTTTTATTGGATAATTGCGTAGCAAGCAGCTCGTGTTCGTAGGTCGGTGTCGGATGCGGTTTCCCTTCGCCAGCGCGAGAAATATCTCGCCGACCGGTTGCTACCTTTTTTCTAGGTGGTTCAAAGAGTTGCGGCATATCTATTTGCAGTCCAGCCGCCAGTTTTTGCATCGCCTGGAAGGTCGGAGAGATCTGTTCATTCTCTATCTTACTCAGCGTTGAACGAGCCAATCCAGTACGCTGACTGGCCTCTTCCAAAGTGAGGCCCAATTTCGCACGAATATCTTTAATGCGTTGTCCCAGTTTTAACGGCTCTATATTCTGGTCGCCAGCTTCTTTTGCCAGCGTCAACGACGGGTACTCATCATAAATGTCTTCTGACATGCTTTCCCTCTGTTTCACGTCTTCTCCCTGTATTGAAAATCATTGTTGCACGAAGCTCATTGTTGATTAAAGACCACACCAGGAAATAAAGCGTGCTCTGGGTAACAGAAATGGAAACTGTGTTTCCTATTGGAAATTTTTGATTGATTGTTCTCATGACAGGGGGTATGTTATCGACTTGTTAGATGTAGAGATGCTATTTCTGACTCTGAACACCGAGGTTGTTAACAACTTTTTTCGGAGTCTGGATACCCGGATTTCATCCCGGTATCGCCCCGGATGAGGGATATTCGCCCTGCTCTGTTCTGGCCCAGCCAACACGCTCCCTACCGTGGAACAGTGCAGATAAAAACGACAGGACTGACGACAGCCAAAAACACAATCACATCGTTCGTCAGTAGAAATGGAAGGTCATCTACCATGAGTAAAACTTACCAAAACCACAGCCTGGAAAACTTTTTCTCTACCAACCTCGCTGCTACCGACGACGCCGTCTTTGCTGGTATTCAGGCAGAATTCACGCGTCAGAATGAACAAATCGAACTGATTGCGTCAGAAAACATTGTCTCGAAGGCAGTGATGCAGGCACAAGGCACCTGCCTGACCAACAAATACGCCGAAGGTTACCCAGGCCGTCGCTATTACGGCGGTTGTGAACACGTCGATACCGTTGAAGCGATCGCTATCGAACGCGCGAAAAAGCTTTTTAACTGTGAATACGCAAACGTTCAACCTCACTCGGGGGCTCAAGCCAACGGTGCGGTCAAACTGGCCTTGCTTCAACCAGGTGACACCATTATGGGTATGTCCCTGGATGCGGGCGGCCACCTGACACACGGTGCGCGCCCGGCGTTATCTGGTAAGTGGTTTAACGCGGTTCAGTACGGCGTTAACCGTGACACTCTGGAAATTGATTACGACGAGGTCCGTGCACTGGCGCTGGAACACCAGCCTAAGATGATCATTGCAGGCGGCTCCGCCATTCCTCGCGTCATCGATTTTGCTAAATTTCGTGCGATCGCCGATGAAGTCGACGCCATCCTGATGGTGGATATGGCGCACATCGCTGGCCTGATTGCAACTGGTGCTCACCCGAGCCCGCTACCCCATGCGCACGTAGTCACCACCACAACACACAAAACATTGCGCGGCCCACGTGGCGGCATGATCCTGACCAATCACGAAGACATCATTAAGAAAATCAATTCAGCGGTATTCCCTGGCCTGCAAGGTGGCCCGCTGATGCACGTGATTGCATCAAAAGCGGTCGCGTTCGGTGAAGCGCTGGGTCCAGAATTCAGAACTTATATTGATTCGGTGATCAGCAACGCAAAAGTTCTCGCTGAAGTATTGCAAACTCGCGGTTGCGACATTGTCACCGGCGGCACAGACACCCACCTGATGTTGGTGGACCTACGCCCTAAAGGCCTGAAAGGTAACAAGGTAGAAGAAGCGCTGGAGCGTGCTGGGATCACATGTAACAAAAATGGCATCCCGTTCGACACAGAAAAACCTATGATTACTTCGGGTATCCGTTTAGGCACCCCAGCCGGCACAAGCCGCGGCTTTGGCGTTGAAGAATTCAAAATGATCGGTAACTGGATTGGTGATGTACTGGATGGGTTAGTTGAACACCCTGAAGGTAACGCAGACGTAGAAAAACGCGTTCGCAAAGAAGTCAAAGAGCTTTGCCGTCGCTACCCACTTTACCAATAACAGATTTAAATCCTCACAGTATTTGGAGATCAAGCAATGGACAAGACCCTGAAGTTTACAGACAGCCACGAGTGGGTTCGCGATAACGGCGACGGCACAGTGACGATTGGTATTTCTGAGCACGCACAAGAAATGCTAGGTGACGTAGTTTTCGTTGACCTGCCAGACGTGGAAGACGAAATCGAAGCCGGCGAAAGCTTTTCTCTGGTGGAGTCTGTAAAAGCCGCTTCAGATATCTACGCTCCTGTTTCTGGTGAAGTGGTAGAAATTAACGAGGAGCTGGAAGACAGCCCTGAGCTTATCAACGAAGAACCGTATGAAGGCGGTTGGATTGTTAAAGTGAAACTGTCTCAGCCTTCAGAGTTGGATGATCTGAAAGACGCTGAAGAATACCTGAACTCAATCGAAGAAGATTAATCAGGGAAGAAAACGAAAGCTGCCCCATAATTACATGATGGGCAGCTTTTTTTTAAAGGCCCAATATCACGGTGTCACACTGCTTGTGGGCCTTTTGGAGAAGGTAAAAATGACTGAATTACTTCAAAGCCTAAGCACACAAAACGAGTTCGTTGCACGCCACAATGGACCAAACACAAACGACCAGCAAAAAATGCTGGAAGCCATTAATGCAGTGAGCCTCGACGCGCTGATCCAGGAAACGGTTCCGGCTCAGATTCGTCTTGAGAAACCAATGGCACTGGCTGCTGCGCAAAGCGAAGCAGACATGCTACGCACCATCAAAGCGTTTGCTGCCCAAAACCAAATTAAACGGACATTCATCGGTCAGGGTTACTACAACACGTTCACGCCGAATGTAATACTGCGTAACGTCATGGAAAACCCGGGCTGGTATACCGCTTACACGCCGTATCAACCAGAAATTTCCCAAGGTCGCCTTGAAGCTCTGTTGAACTATCAACAGATGGTAATGGACCTGACTGGCATGGAAATCGCGAATGCCTCTCTGCTGGACGAAGCAACCGCGGCCGCTGAAGCCATGACACTGTGTAAGCGTGCAGGCAAGAGTAAGAGCCACGTCTTCTTTGTTGCAGACGACGTACACCCGCAAACCATAGAAGTGGTGAAAACCCGTGCTGCCTTTATCGGCTTTGACGTGCACGTTGCCCCACTGGATACCCTGACGGAAACTGAAGCGTTCGGTGCATTGGTTCAATACCCGAACACTACGGGTGAAATCCGCGATTTGACAGACATCATCGCCAAAGCGCAAGCCAACAAAACGCTGGTTGCGGTGGCCACTGACCTGCTGGCCTCTACGCTGCTGAAACCTGCGGGTGAAATGGGTGCCGATGTCGTGATCGGTTCCGCACAGCGCTTCGGCGTCCCGATGGGCTATGGCGGCCCTCACGCCGCTTTCATGGCCACGCGTGACAAGCACAAGCGTACCATGCCGGGCCGTGTTATCGGTGTTTCTATCGATGCCAGTGGCAACCAGGCGCTGCGCATGGCAATGCAAACCCGCGAACAGCACATCCGTCGTGAAAAAGCGACCTCCAACATCTGTACTGCTCAGGCACTGCTGGCCAACATGGCCTCTTTCTACGCGGTTTTCCACGGCGCAGAAGGCCTGCGCACCATCGCGCGTCGTACTCACCATCTGACTGCAATTCTGGCAGCAGGCCTGACGAAATCAGGTTACGAGCTGGCGCACAATAGCTTCTTCGACACCATCACCATCAATGCTGGTGACAAAACCGCAGAACTGTACGCTAAAGCGCAAGCCGCAGACATCAACCTGCGCCTGCTGGCCAGTGAAGGTAAGCTTGGCATCAGCTTCGACGAAACCACCACCACATCAGACATCGAAGCGCTGTTTGCCGTATTTGGCGTGTCTGAAGACATCAATGCGCTGTCGAGTGACATCGCCGCCAATGAGTTTGCAGCGATTCCAGAAAACTGCCGTCGTACCTCGTCTTACCTGACGCATCCGGTATTCAACACGCACCACAGCGAAACGCAGATGATGCGTTACCTGAAGCAATTGGAAAACAAAGACTTCTCTCTGACTCACGGTATGATCCCACTGGGCAGCTGTACAATGAAACTGAACGCCGCAGCGGAAATGATTCCGGTGACCTGGCCAGAGTTCGGTTCCATCCACCCGTTCGTACCAAAAGAGCAGGCAGCCGGTTATGCGGCACTGGCGAAAGATCTCAAAGAGAAGCTGTGTGAAATCACTGGCTACGATGAGTTCTCACTCCAGCCGAACTCAGGCGCTTCTGGTGAATACGCAGGCCTGATCGCGATTCAGCGTTACCACGAAAGCCGTGGTGAAGGCCACCGCAATGTGTGTCTGATCCCAAGCTCTGCACACGGTACCAACCCGGCAACGGCGTCCATGGTTTCGATGAAAGTCGTGGTGGTGAAATGTGACGACAACGGCAACATCGACATCGGCGATCTGGCAGCGAAGATAGAGAAGCACAAAGACAATCTATCGAGCATCATGATCACCTACCCTTCTACTCACGGTGTATACGAAGAGCAGGTGAAAGAAGTGTGTCAGATGGTTCACGCAGCTGGCGGCCAGGTTTATCTCGACGGTGCTAACATGAACGCTCAGGTTGGCCTGACGTCCCCGGGCTTTATCGGCTCTGACGTCTCGCACCTTAACCTGCACAAAACGTTCTGTATCCCGCACGGCGGCGGCGGCCCGGGCATGGGGCCTATCGGTGTGAAATCGCACCTGGCGCCATTCCTGCCTGGTCACATTGAAGGTGGTCTGGAAGGTGAAGACTTCGCCGTAGCCGCAGCGGATTTGGGCAGCGCGTCGATTCTGCCAATCTCCTGGGCGTACATCGCAATGATGGGCGCAGAAGGCCTGACACAGGCAACCAAAGTGGCAATTCTGAACGCGAACTACGTGATGGAGCGTCTGCGTCCACACTACCCGGTTCTTTACCGTGGCAGCAACGGCCGCGTCGCACACGAATGTATTATCGATATTCGTCCACTGAAAGAAGAAACAGGCATCAGTGAGGAAGACATCGCGAAGCGTCTGATGGACTACGGTTTCCACGCACCGACTATGTCTTTCCCGGTAGCAGGTACCTTGATGGTCGAGCCAACCGAATCGGAAGATTTAGAAGAGCTGAACCGCTTCTGTGAAGCCATGATTGCCATCCGTGAAGAGATGAACAAAGTGAAAAACGGTGAATGGCCGCTGAACAACAACCCACTGGTTCACGCACCGCACACCCAGGCAGATCTGGCCAACGCAGAATGGGACCGTCCATACTCGCGCGAACTGGCTTGCTTCCCGTCTCAAGCGGCCAAGCAATCCAAGTACTGGCCAACGGTTAATCGTGTCGACAACGTGTACGGCGACCGTAACCTAATCTGTTCATGCCCAAGCATCGACAACTATGAAGATTAAGGTTGTTGTACAAGCTTAATTGAAAAGCAGCCACTGGCTGCTTTTCTTAAGTCTTATTAGGCTATTCTTGTGGTGTAGTTTTTAGCATCAGTAACACTATCACTGCACTAATAGCCCAACTTACGAGTAATTGTAACCAAATTATTAGCTGAATTTGCGAATTGGAAAACGAAGCATGTTCAGGAATTATGACTTTCAGCAATACGCTACACGCGAAAGGCAAGATCAGCAGCACGAGGGTTTTACCAAAACGCCACCCAATGTTGAGACAGCGACGATACAATAATCGACTTGCGAAAAAAAACACCAGTAGCCACCAAAATAAAAAGAAAACGATTTCGCCAGCATCAAAACTAGTCAAGCTAACATCTCTACCATCCAATTTGGCCACAACAATAATGATAACAAACGGTATCAGTAGTGCACCATTCCACATCATCAGACGTAAGTTTTGCCAAAAGTAACCAACAGCATGAAGTTGATCGCGACTTTTGTGTTTTGGGTTAATTTTTAGTAGTGGATGCTTTGGCTGATACCGTTCTAACTGTGGCTGCTTACGGAACCAAAATATATGTAACGTCAGCCAAAGCAAGGTTAAAACGAATTCAATCATAAAAACATCACTATTGAACACCAGACTTGTATTTGCTGAGATGTGTATCAGTGTGATTATAAAAAGCGTGGTACCTAAATTGATGATAGCTAATGGGAAAGCCATCCACTTTCCTGCCGAGCGGTAAGCCAATAGAAGGTGTGCTGTCAATAATAATAGTAAAAATACCCAGGACACACTAACAAACCAAACACCGGCGGTCCCAATCGCAAATATTAAAGAATCAGCAAACGTCGCTATGATTAGGATCAGCAGTTGCGCCATAAAGTAACGATCACGGTCGAGACGCTCAGCAGATGGTTCGTAAAACTGGTTTCTCCAGCAAAGATCCTTTATTACACTCAGAATCATAATATATTTATACACTCCTTTATTGTGAATTTGATAGTAGTACGGATTTATGTGTAGATAGCCGTTAAAGCCGACATTAATACAAGAAGATGTACGCGCATTGTTAACAACGACTGACGAAAATAGACAATGTTAATAAAGAGGTAGCTATTCCTGTTTGGTTAAATACCGTAGATGACAGCAACTGGAGAAAATGAAACATTTGCCTCCCTTCACCGCCTTACGGCTTAATGGAAAAAACACACTCATTCTGCGCTAGTGATTGGAGTTGCCACCAGCTCCTTCATCAGAAGACTTGCTTCTATAGAGCATGATATGGAGGTGAATTACTATCACAACCTAAACGCTGCAATTAACTAACACTAAACAACGCGGTCTCCTTTGCAACAGAAGAATATGAATAGATTATTGACAATAAAAATTTATATTCTTATGAGAGTTACTAAGGTATATGAAACCATTAATAGTTGCCAAATTCTGACATGAAATTAATTTTATTGATATAAAATGCTTAGCATTCCATTAAAATGGATAGAATAAATAACCTAAAAGCAACTTAATCATATTATGAATATGTCAAATTACTTGTTACAAATAACATCCTACATTAAGTGCCCGTGATACTGTGTTAATATATAGCCCCCTCCCAAAGCACTGCTCCTCTCACAACCCAATTACGAAAACTGCACCTTAAATCGTTCAATCAGAAAGTCGAGAAACAAACGGATACGCTTGGGCTGGTGTTGGCGACTGAGGTAAATCACGTTTAAGTCGGCATCGGCGCCAGAGGTCAGTGCGCTGAAGTTTTTCATATACCCGTTCAGTACGGTGACTAAGCGTTGCTGTTGAATATCCGCCTGAACATCAAGGACGGATTTAAGCGCGATGCCTGCACCATCCAACGCCCATTGTCGAATCACTTCACCATCATCCGAAAAGCGTTTCGGCACCACAGTGATGGCTTTATGTTGTTCGCTGTCCTGAAAATGCCAAGTTTTCAGCTCTTCGTTACTGCGAACCATGGCCAGGCAATCGTGCTGAGCCAGATCTTGTGGCGTCAACGGCGTGCCTTTCTTGGCTAAATACTCCGGCGAAGCGCACAGTACCCGACGGCTGGAAGCCAGCTTGCGCGAGATTAGGTTACTGTCGGCAAGTTCACCATAGCGAATCACAATATCCAGTCCGGATTCCGCCAGATTTGAGAGATTATCATTCAGGTAAAGATAAGGTATCACCTCCGGATACTGCGCTGAAAACTCAGACAACATGGGTGAGATGTATTGCTTACCCACGTCCCTCGGTGCCGAGATCTTCAACGTTCCACGCACCTCTTTCGTACCGGTTTGCAATAGGTTTTCCGTTTCTTTCACGCTGTCGATGATTTCCAGACAGGCCTGATGATACAACGCCCCGGAATCGGTCAGCGAGATATGGCGTGTACTGCGGTTCAGAAGTTTCACCCCGTAGCGATCTTCTAACGCTTGCAGCCGGGCCGTGACTGTAGCTGGCGACAAGCCGAGTTCCCGGCCCGCTGCCGCCAGTCCCTGATTTTTCACAATGCTGATAAACAGTGTCATATCTGCGAACTTATCCATGCACCTTCCTATTTATTATTCGTATGAGCTGAACAATTAATTCAAATTTTAACCCATTATCAAATTATGTCTAATCAATATACTGACTCCATCTACTCAATTCTGGAGACAGACACTATGAATACAGACAAAACCGTATACGTCGTTATTGGCGGCACATCCGGCATCGGCGCAGAAGTTGCGCGCCAGCTAAACAATAAAAACAGCGTGGTGCACGTCGCCAGCCGCAAAACCGGCCTGGACATCAGTGACGAGCAGTCGGTCTATTACTACTTCGAAGACATTGGTGCGTTTGACCACCTGATCATCACTGCTGGTTCTTACGCCCCGACAGGCAGCGTGGTTGAAGTCGGACTGGCTGAAGCAAAGTCTGCGTTTGATACGAAGTTCTGGGGCGCAATTAACGCAGCCAAACATGCCGCACGTTATATCAAACAAGGCGGCACCATCACGCTGACCTCCGGCATGCTGTCACGCAAAGTGGTGGCCAACACTTACGTTAAAACCGCCATCAATGCCGCACTGGAATCCGTCACTAAAGTACTGGCGAAAGAGCTGGCGCCTGTCCGGGTGAATGCGGTCAGCCCGGGATTGACCAGAACAGAGGCTTATCAAGGCATGAGTGAACAAGACCGTAACGCCATGTATCTGCGTACTCAAACCAACCTGCCAGTCGGCAAAGTGGGTGAAGCCAGTGATATTGCCATGGCTTACCACATGTTGATTAACAATGCTTATATGACTGGCGCCGTGATTGATGTTGAAGGCGGCGCGCTACTCAACTGATCCAGAAAAGTCACTATGGTGCCCGACACAACTTCGTGCTGGCACGTCAGGATTCACCTACATAGAGAAATTTGCCATGAACAATAAACCAATGCCGCTGCAGGTGTGGATTTTGACGCTTGCTGCTTTCGCCATCGGGACCGCAGAATTTGTGATCGCCGGTATTCTGCCCCAAGTGGCCCACTCCCTATCGATTACCGAAGGTCAGGCTGGCTACCTGATCAGTGCTTACGCGCTGGCTATTGTGTTCGGTGGCCCTCTACTCACCATCTACCTGGCGCGTTTTAACAAGAAAACCGTGTTGTCTGGATTAATGATGCTGTTTATCGCCGGCAACCTGATGTCTGCGTTCGCGCCGAACTACACGGTATTGATGATCAGCCGTGTGATAACCGGCCTGGTTCAGGGACCGTTTTACGGCATCGGCGCGGTGGTCGCGACCAGTCTGGTGTCCGAGAAAATGGCCGGACGTGCGGTCGGCCAAATGTTTGCCGGACTGACGCTGGCCAATGTATTAGGCGTACCCGGCGGAACCTGGATTGGGTTGCAGTTCGGCTGGCATATGACATTTCTGACCGTTGCGGCATTCGGCCTGATTGCCCTGCTATTCATTACGACAGTGATTGCTTCTCAAGGCCATGACAGCGCCAAAGACGTCAGAGCCCAGTTGGCCGCGTTCAAAAATCCGATGTTGCTGATCAGCTTAGCTATCACCGTTTTCGCTTGGTCAGGTTTTATGAGCTTGTACGGCTATCTTGCCCCAATTGCCACACATGTGACGGGGTATGGCGAAAACGCCGTCACCTGGATTCTGGTGGTCGTCGGGATCGGTTTAATTGTCGGCAACACCTTAGGTGGGCGTTCGTCAGACAAAAACTTACAAAAGGCATCATTGTTCTGGGCACTGGCAATGATTGGCTCACTGGTTTTAGTTGGCCTGACGGTTGACAGCAAACTGATGTTCATTGCCGCGGCCTTTATCTTCGGTGTGGCTTCATTTGCCAACGTACCGGCGATGCAGTTACGGGTGATGAATCACGGCGGTGAAGGACAAGAACTGGCCGCAACAGCCAACATCTCCGCGTTTAATCTCGCCAACGCATTTGGTGGTTTCCTCGGAGGCATGGTACTCGACAGCCATATTGGTGCCGACATGATCCCGTACGCAGCCCTTATTGTGCCCGTCATTGGCCTGTTGTTCATCATCAGCGCCAACCGCAGAGAAAACCAATTTGCCACACCAGCTAACCGCCTGTGTCGCTAACCCCAACATCCCGTAGCCAGGCCCCGATGTCTGGCTGCGAAAATAAATAGATAAAAAGGAAATCCAGATGAAACTCTACATTTACGAACATTGCCCTTTCAGCGCGCGCGTCCGCTACGTTGCCGGAATGCTGAAGACTCCGTTGGAAACGATCACCATTGATTACGATGATGACCAGACCACGACAGAGATCATTGGCGCCAAACAAGTACCGCTGCTGCTTAAAGACAACGGAGACGCACTGGCAGAAAGCCTCGACATTATTCAGTACCTCCTGCACCTTGCAGGTTGTGACGAAACTCATCAGCCTTCACAAGCCGTTCTAGACTGGCAACGCAACGCATTTCTACCCCTGCAGAAAGTGGGCTATCCACGCTGGGCAAATATGAATTTAGCCGAGTTCAGAACCCGCTCAGCCCAAGCCGCGTGGCGCGCAAAAAAAGAAACCGAAACCCTCAACTTTGACGCGCTGCTGCAAGACACGCCATCCATTGCCGAGGACGCCGCAGCCCTTATCCAGCAAGCGGGAGAAACGCTACGAATCAACGCATTTCAACGCATTTCCGTTGTTGATGAAGCGATTGTCTTCTCCATCCTGCGTGGCTTTTTCAGCGCTGCTGAAATTGAGTGGGATCCGATTGTGCAAAGCTGGATGGAAGCGGTCAGCAACCAAACCCGAGTCCCGCTTTTAAGATAAGGAGCTTCGCCATGCAGATACAGGGAATGCATCACTTTACGATTCGTACTGCGCTGCTGGAAGAGACCACGGAGTTTTATCAACGTGTGATTGGACTGGAGGTGGGGGAGCGTCCCAACTTTGGGTTCCCTGGCCGCTGGCTTTACGCAGGCGCAGAGCCGATTCTTCACCTGGTTTACCAGCCGAATGACCGGGCCGTGGGTGCACTGAATCACTATTTGGGGGAACACACCAACATGAACGGCTCTGGTGCCATTGACCATATAGCGCTGCGCGGCACCGAACTGAATAAGATGCAACGCCATTTAAGCCGCTTGAGTCACGTGCGTTTTCAGGAGCGCATCGTTCCGGATCTGCAGGAACATCAGCTCTTCGTGCGTGATCCGAATGGCATCACCATCGAAGTGATATTTCCTTACTCAGCGGACAACCGTATCGTTGGCGAATCGCTGACGTCATTCAAGCTGCGCTAAACGCATCACGGATTTTGCAGCCAAAAATGTTAGATCGTTCCAGTTTGAGCCTGAAACGGTCGCCTACACTAAGAGCGTATTATGCGCTCTTTTTTATATCTACCGCTCAGAAAATCTGACATGGAGAGCAAATCCGAGAGATAAATCAGCATTTATTTCGAGCATGAAAATATAATGACAGAGCAATGACCATTGCAACACAACTAATATAACAATTGAATAAGGTTTCCTATGTTTAAGAAACTCTCTTTGAAAAACAAATTGGCCATCTCTGCCAGTGCAGCCATTATTGTCGGGGGATTGCTGGTTGAAGGTCTGTCTTTTCGGGATTCACTGCAGCGCCTGGACGTCGAAGTCGAGCAACGTCTGGAAAGTACCAGTGCGTCATACAACCAATACGTGAGTGACTGGCTGCTATCGAAAGAGCGCGCACTGACGTCCCTTTCACCGGATGTCGAAAAACGGGCCATTGTTACACATCTGAAACAAGTACGTGATTCCGCGGCGTTTGACAATGTCTTTCTGGCGTATCCGGATGGCTCTCAGGACAACGCCAACGGCGTAATCCTGCCACCGGGTAACGATGACCCACGCCAGTGGGGCTGGTATACCAATGCGGTTGCTAACCCAAGCAAAGTCTTCATGGACAACCCAACCGTTGCTGCGGCAACCGGTGCTAACGTGGTCTCGCTGGGTAAAGCGCTCAGTCTGCACGGCGAGCAAGTGGTGCTCGGCGCTGACGTTGAGATCAGCGACATTTTGAACAGTATGAGCAAAGTGATTCTTCCGGGCGAAGGATATATGTTCATTACCAACGATCAGGGCAAGATTTTCTCGCACCCGGATACCAAGCTGCTCAATCAGCCGGTGAGTCAACTTGGCCTGAATTACGCCGATATTCAAAGCATCGCCCGCGATGCGCATGACCGCAAAGTCACGCTCAACGGCGACGATTACGTGATCTACGCCGACGCGATTGAAGGCACCAAGCTGACTACGGTGACAGTGATCAGCCACGACTCGCTGATTGCACCGCTGTACGATGCGGTTTGGGGCCAAGTGATCGCGACCGGTCTTGTGGTCGTTATCTGTGTGGCGCTGTTCAATTTGCTGTGTAACATCCTCTTCCGTCCGCTCTACAACGTTTCCCAGGCATTGTCTCAGATTGCCAACGGTAACGGCGATCTAACCCGCCGAATCGACGTTGAAAACCACGACGAAGTGGGTGAACTGGCGGAGAACTTCAATAAGTTCGTGGCCAGCTTGCAGCAGCTTATTGGCCACATCCGCAGCCAGGCGCAGGATCTGAATCAACAGTCTGACATCAGCACATCACGCGCGAACCAGTCGGTCAACGAACTCAACCACCAGCAACAAGAAATTGCCATGGTCGCCACGGCGGTCACCGAAATGGCGTCCGCCACTCAGGAAATCGCCTCACACGCAGAGCAAACCGCGAAAGCCGCGCAAGACTCTTCACACAGTACCCAGAACGGTCACGATCTGGTGGTCAACACCAAAGGTTCGATCAACAATCTGGCCAATGAAGTGAACGAGGCAAGCAACGTCATCCGCGAGCTTAACCAACACGCGCAGGATATTTCGACGGTGTTGTCGACCATTCAGGGTATCGCCGAACAGACCAACCTGCTGGCGCTAAACGCTGCAATTGAAGCGGCACGTGCCGGGGAACAAGGCCGTGGCTTTGCCGTGGTTGCTGACGAAGTGCGTGTGTTGTCCCAGCGAACTCACACCTCCACCGAGGAAATTAAGTCCACCATCGATACCCTGCAACATACCACGCAAAAAGCCGTTACTCTGATGGAAAGCAGCTCTTCACTGGCGCTGGGCTCGGTGGAAGATGCGGACCGTGCAACGCAGGCACTGGATGAAATCAACACCGCCGTCGCGCTGATCAGCGATATGGCGACACAGATTGCCACCGCCGCCGAAGAGCAAACCCATGTCACCAGTGAGATCACCCAGAACGTGACGTCCATTAAAGACGTGACTGATCAACTGGTGATCGGCGCAGAAGACTCCCTGCAGCAATCCACACAATTGAAAAATCAGGCCGACGAACTTAACGCCAAAGTGGCGACGTTTAAAGTCAGCTAATCTAAAAAAGAAAACAGCGGAGCTTCGGCTCCGCTTTTGTATAGCTGTGATACCCGTTTAGAAATAATGAGAGATCGCCAGATAGCGAGTGCGAATGTGTTCAATCAGTAACTTCACTTTCTGCGGCGGCTGACGGGTAAACGGATAAACCGCATAAATACCAAGTTTTTTGCCCACCAGTTCAGGGAAGAGATCCACCAATTGCCCGTTGCGAAAATCATGGTAAACCAGACAACGCGGCACATAGGCAATGCCATGCCCGCCCAGTGCCGCCTTGCGCAGAGCAGTGGCGTTGTCAGTCGAGAAACTGCCCGCCACCCGCACAATATAGTTGCCTTTGTCTGCTTTGAATTCCCATTCGCTGGCTCCCGTGGTTTGATAGGCATACTGCAAACAGTTGTGTCTGGTCAGATCCTGCGGCTTAAGCGGTTTTCCGTGCCGGGCAATGTAGGATGGCGAGGCGCACACCACCCACTGGGAGTCGAGTATGTGCCGGGCAATCAGGCTGGAGTCTTCCAAATAACCGGTCCGGATCACCAGATCGTATCCACCTTCCACCAGATCCACGAAGCGGTTGTCGAGTGACATATCGACGCTCAGTCCCGGATGCTGGTTACAAAATTCCGCCACCGCATCGGCCAGAATCAGATCGCCGGAAATGCTCGGCACCGACATTTTGATGTGACCGCTCAGACTTTCGCCAAACCCTGCAACCGCGTCCATAGCTTCCTGGGTGGCTTGCTTCACATTTTTCGCCCCGTGGATGAGCGCCTTGCCCGCTTCGGTCAGGGTTAATTTACGCGTTGTCCGATATAATAATTGCACGCCTATTTCTTCCTCCAGACGCGCAATTCTTTTACTAACTACTGAATTTGTAAGGTTATTTTGCTCAGCCACCTTACTAAAGCTGCCCAATTCTACGACCTGAGAAAACAGGATTAAATCATCTGCACGCATCTTATTATGTGATTTTTGGAACTAATTATTTTCATTATTTCCCTATATCACCAAAAAAGAAAGGGGTAAATTCACGCCGAATTAACACAAATAACACAATTATAAAAACCACAACAAATCATCGATTCCTGATAGGGAACATTGAACTTGTACGAGGAAGTACCAATGACCGAAACATTGTTAGCTTTAGTGGCGTTCTCACCCATTGTGGTCGCTGCTATTTTACTCGTCGGCCTCAACTGGCCGGCGAAGAAGGCTATGCCTGTCGCCTTTACCCTGACTGTCGTGATTGCCCTGCTGTTCTGGGACATGTCGGCCAACCGCGTGCTCGCTTCTGTATTTCAGGGGCTGATCATTACCGTCTCCGTATTGTGGATTGTGTTCGGCGCGATTTTTTTGCTCAACACGCTCAAACACACGGGTGCCATCGCGACCATTCGCAATGGCTTTACCAATATTTCACCCGACCGTCGTGTTCAGGCGATCATCATTTGCTGGTGCTTTGGTTCTTTCATTGAGGGCGCATCTGGCTTCGGCACGCCAGCCGCAATCGCAGCGCCATTATTGGTGGCCATCGGTTTCCCTGCTCTGGCTGCGGTGCTGATGGGCATGATGATCCAGTCAACGCCAGTGTCATTTGGCGCCGTGGGCACGCCGATCATCGTTGGAGTGAACAAAGGTCTGGATACACACAATATCAGTGAAAATCTGCTCGCTCACGGCTCAAACTGGGATGCGTATCTGCAACAAATTACCTCGAACGTTGCCCTGATCCACGCCGGAGTGGGCACACTAATACCGATCCTGATGGCCATGATGCTGACTCGCTTCTTTGGCAAAAACAAAAGCTGGACCGAAGGGCTCGATATTCTGCCGTTCGCGCTGTTTGCAGGTCTCGCTTTCACTATTCCATACGCCCTGACCGGCGTGTTCCTCGGTGCAGAATTTCCCTCACTGATTGGCGGACTGGTCGGCCTCGCCGTAGTGGTCTCGGCAGCTAAACGCGGCTTTCTGGTTCCCAAATCGACCTGGGATTTTGAAAAAGAAGAGCTATGGCCAACGGAGTGGCTGGGCTCGCTCAAAGTCGATCTGGCTGACAGCACTCAGAAGCCCATGAGCATGGTAATGGCCTGGCTGCCTTATGTCCTACTGGCCGTGATTCTGGTCGCCAGCCGCGTCAACTCAGAGTTCAAAGGATTACTCACCGGTGTCGCGCTCTCATTTGACAATATTCTCGGCGAGACTGGCGTGAGTAGTGCCATTCAACCTCTGTACCTGCCAGGAGGTATTCTGGTGTTTGTTGCGTTGCTGGCCGTGCTTTTGCAATCACGTAGCACCGCACCGCTAACCAAGGCTTTTGGCGAATCGAGTAAAACACTGATTGGCGCCGGCTTTGTTTTGGTGTTCACCATTCCTATGGTGCGTATTTTTATCAACTCAGGCGTGAACGGTGCGGATCTGGCAAGCATGCCCGTCACAACGGCCAATTTCGCCGCCGGGCTGGTGGGAGACGCGTTTCCGGCACTGAGTGCGACCGTCGGTGCACTGGGCGCCTTTATCGCGGGCTCCAATACCGTCTCTAACATGATGTTCAGCCAGTTCCAGTTTGAAGTGGCACAGACACTCAGCATTTCCAGTGCCGTGGTGGTCGCTCTGCAGGCGGTGGGCGCGGCAGCCGGTAACATGATCGCCATCCACAATGTGGTGGCGGCCTCCGCCACAGTCGGCCTGCTCGGCCGGGAAGGTGCGACGCTGCGCAAAACCATCATCCCGACTTTCTACTATCTTTTGGTAACGGGCGTGATTGGTCTGGTCGTGATCTACGGATTCCACGTCACTGACGCACTGATGAACTGAACCGATTAACGCAGGCTCAAACCTGTTCCCGATGTGGCGCGGTGACCAGACCGACAAGTACGTGCTGTTACTTCAGGTAACGCATAACCGGTCATTGCGCCATTCCCGACTCGCTTAAAGACGCCCTCTCAAGGGGACAAAACATTCTCATATCAGGACCGACTTCTATGATTATTTCTGCTTCTACTGATTACCGCGCAGCCGCCAAGGCCAAACTGCCACCGTTTTTGTTCCACTACATTGATGGCGGATCTTACGCAGAGCATACCTTACGCCACAATACCGAAGATTTATCCGATATTGCGCTGCGTCAGCGGGTACTCAAAAACATGTCGGATCTGAGTCTGGAAACCGAGCTGTTCGGCGAGTCGTTGTCGATGCCGATCGCACTGGCTCCCGTTGGCCTGACCGGCATGTATGCGCGCCGCGGCGAAGTGCAGGCCGCCAAAGCCGCGGCCAACAAAGGCATCCCATTTACCATGTCGACCGTGTCAGTGTGCCCGATCGAAGAGGTGGTACCTGCAATTGAGCGGCCGATGTGGTTTCAGTTGTACGTGTTAAAAGATCGCGGCTTTATGAAAAATGCGCTCGAACGCGCCAAAGCCGCCGGGGTGACCACCTTGGTCTTTACCGTCGACATGCCGGTCCCCGGCGCACGTTACCGCGACATGCATTCCGGTATGAGTGGGCCAAACGCGGCGATGCGCCGTGTTTTCCAGGCGATGCGTCATCCAAGCTGGGCTCTGGATGTTGGCTTGCTGGGCAAACCCCATGATCTCGGCAACATCTCCGCCTATCGCGGTGAACCGACTAAGCTGGAAGATTACATCGGCTGGCTGGGAGAAAACTTCGACCCGTCCATCAGTTGGAAAGATCTGGAATGGATCCGGGATTTCTGGGATGGCCCTATGGTCATCAAAGGGATTCTGGATGTGGAAGACGCAAAAGACGCGGTGCGATTCGGCGCGGATGGTATTGTGGTATCCAACCACGGCGGCCGTCAGTTAGACGGCGTGCTTTCGACCGCCCGTGCGCTGCCGGACATCGCGGATGCCGTCAAAGGCGATCTGAAAATTCTGGTCGACTCTGGTATTCGCACCGGGCTGGATGTGGTTCGCATGCTGGCGCTCGGCGCAGACTGTACCTTACTGGGCCGCTCCTTTGTTTACGCGCTGGCTGCGCAAGGTCAGGCTGGGGTCGAAAACCTGCTCGATCTGTACGACAACGAAATGCGCGTCGCCATGACACTCACGGGTGCGAAGAACATCTCAGAACTGACCCGAGAGTCGCTGGTCAGCATGGGCTAAATTCGCTCAGGGTGCCACACTGGCGGTGGCACCATTGTTACTGGAAACCTTTCTCTTTCCCCGTTTAACCAGTAATCACCACAAGGAAGCAATAGATGGCAAATACAATATCAAATGCCACGTATCAACAACTGGAAGATATCCTTGCTGTGAATATCGACCGGGAGCGCATTGTCACTCAGGAAGCCAAACGTCTGGCTTACGGCACCGACGCGAGTTTTTACCGTCTGGTGCCGAAAATCGTTCTGCGCCTGAAATCGCTTGATGAAGTGATCTTCGCCATTCAAAGTTGTCGCGAGATGGCGGTGCCGTTTACCTTCCGCGCAGCCGGCACCAGTTTGTCGGGCCAAGCGTTGTCCGATTCGGTGCTCATGACTCTGACCGACGACTGGCGTGGGCATCAGATCGTGGATAACGGTGAAAAAATCATTCTTCAGCCAGGGGTCATTGGCGCCGATGCCAACAAATACCTGGCACCTTATCAACGTAAAATCGGCCCGGATCCGGCGTCCATCAACACCTGCAAAATCGGCGGTATCGCCGCCAATAACGCCAGCGGCATGTGTTGCGGCACCGCACAGAACTCGTACCGTACCGTCGACAGCATCAAAATTGTATTCAGTGACGGCACCTTGCTCGATACCGCCAGCTCAGAAAGCATCGCCGCGTTTAAAGCGACCCGGCCAGAACTGCTGGAGGGCATTGAACAGCTGTGCCAACAGACGGCACAAAACCGAGAACTGACCGAACGAATCCGCCATAAATACCGGCTGAAAAACACCACAGGTTACGCCCTGAATGCGCTGGTGGATTATCAGGATCCAATCGAAGTACTGGAGCACCTGATGATAGGCTCAGAGGGCACGCTCGGCTTTATCGCCGAAATCACCTACAACACCGTCGTTGAACACGCCCACAAAGCCTCTGCCCTGTTGGTGTTTGCCGATATCGAAGAAGCCAGCCGCGCGGTCACCACTCTCTCTCACACGCCAGTGGCGGCGGTCGAGTTGATGGACGGCCGGGCAATGCGCTCCGTCGCGGACAAACCCGGCATGCCCGAATTTATTCAGACACTGGATCTCGAAGCCGCAGCGCTGCTGGTAGAATCTCACGCCAGCACGCAAGTGGAGTTGGCGGCGCAGTGCGCGACCATCATGCAATCACTGACGGATTACACCATTATTGAATCCGTTCCGTTTACCTCCGAGCCAAAAACCGTCGCGACCTTGTGGGGCATTCGCAAAGGTATGTTCCCTGCCGTTGGCGCCGTACGAGAAGTTGGAACCACGGTCATTATTGAAGACGTGGCTTTCCCGGTCGACAACCTCGCCAACGGCGTGCGCGATCTGCAAGCGCTGTTTGATAAATACCACTACAGCGAAGCGATCATTTTCGGCCATGCCCTGGAAGGCAACCTGCACTTCGTCTTCACCCAGGGTTTTGATTCACAGGAAGAAATTGACCGCTACGGCGGTTTTATGGATGACGTTGCCGAACTGGTGGCCGTGAAATACCAGGGCTCACTGAAAGCCGAACACGGCACTGGCCGTAATATGGCGCCCTATATCGAGCTGGAATGGGGCAAAGACGGCTATGCCCTGATGCAACAAATCAAAACCCTGTTTGATCCCGAAGGCTTGCTCAACCCCGGCGTGATCATCAACAGCAACCCACATGCGCACATTGAGAACCTCAAACCGATGCCAGCGGCAGATCCACTGGTTGACCGCTGCATTGAATGTGGCTTCTGTGAGCCGGTTTGTCCATCCCGGACACTCACCCTATCGCCACGCCAACGCATCGTACTATATCGTGAACTGCAACGTCGTCGCGCCGCTGGAGAACAGGTCGAAGCCTCTGAGCTGGAACAGGTGTTTGAATATCAAGGTTTGGATACGTGTGCCGCCACCGGGTTGTGCGCTGAACGTTGCCCGGTAGGCATTAATACCGGCGATCTGGTGAAACAGCTACGTACCGCGAAATATCAGAAGTTTACTCCGATTGCGCGTTGGACAGCCGAGCATTTTGCAACCACAACCAAACTGGCTCGCGCCGGACTGAAAACCAATCAGCTGGCCACTAAGGTGCTGGGTGAAAGCAGTGTCGGCAAGGTCACCAACGGATTGCGCAAGCTGACCAAAGGCGCCACGCCGGTGTGGATGCCAGAGATGCCACAAGCCAATACCCAAGATCTCAGCCAAGCCATCGAAGCGCAAACGGCCACAGAGAAAAAAGTGGTCTACCTGCCCTCTTGTGCCACTAGAAACATGGGCCAGCAAAGCAGTGCGCAGGATCAGCGTCCACTGACCGAGGTGACGCTTTCTCTGTTGAACAAAGCCGGTTATCAGGTCGTGATTCCTCGAGAACTCAACGAGCAGTGCTGCGGCATGCCATACGACAGCAAGGGCATGACCGAACTCGCCAACGCAAAAGCCAGACAACTGGAAGACGCTTTGTGGCAGGCGTGTCGACAGGGAGAATATCCCGTGCTGATGGACACCAGCCCGTGCGCCAAACGCAGTATTGAACTGTTCACCAAACCGATGGAAGTGTTGGAACCGACGGGGTTTGTCAGCAAATACCTGCTGCCACATCTCGACATCACGCCAAAGCAGGAAACCGTGATGCTGCATGTGACGTGCAGTGCCCGCCGCATGGGGCTGGAAACAGACATGCTCAATTTGGCGCAAGCGTGCGCCACCGAGGTGGTGCTGCCGGAGCACATTCAATGCTGTGGCTGGGCCGGCGACAAAGGCTTTACCACGCCGGAGCTGAATGCGGCCGCCGTGCATCCGCTCAAAGAACAGGTACCGTCCGGTTGTAGCCGAGGCTTCTCCAACAGCCTTACCTGCGAGATTGGTCTGTCGCACCATAGTGGCATCCCCTACCAGTCTATTTTGTATCTGGTGGATGAAGTTTCCCGTCCGCACACCTGATATTCCCTTCTTCGCGCCCCGGCCGGGGCGCAACTATTTCATCTGCCCCATTTTCAATTGGCAGAAAAATCGTTACCTTGGAGGTCTGCTACACGGATACAGGATACCCCCATGGAACTGGAATATTTCATTGTTGATGCGTTCACTTCTGAACCTTTCAAAGGCAATTCAGCGGCTGTTGTTCCGCTGACCGACTGGCTCAGCGATGAACAGATGCAACATATCGCCGCCGAAAACAACTTGTCAGAAACCGCGTTCATCCAATCACAGGGAAACAACCACTACCAGATCCGCTGGTTCTCTCCCCTGCAGGAGATCGACTTTTGCGGTCACGCGACGCTCGCCTCCGCCTACGTGTTGTTTCAACATTTTGACGTGCAGGGCAAAATCACCTTTTCGACGCTAAACGTTGGCGAGCTGCAGGTGACACAAGACAGCAGCGCCCGAATTGTGATGAGTTTCCCCAATCGGGCGCCTGTGCCGGTCGACAACATCCCACAGTCTCTGCTCGATGGCTTGTCTATCGCCCCGCAACAGGTGCTGCGCAGCGAACAAGCCTATTTCGCCGTTTACGACAACGAACAGTCGGTACTGGATGTAGTTAGTGACAGTGAAACCCTCAAACAGCTCGCTCCCTATGACGTGGTGGTGACCGCGGCAGGCAGTGAATACGATTTCGTCTCACGCTACTTCTGGCCCGCCAACGGTGGCGTCGAGGATCCGGTTACCGGCTCCATTCACGCCGGACTGGCGCCATTTTGGGCGGAACAACTCGACCAGCCAGATTTGGTCGCCTATCAGGCCTCTCAACGTGGAGGAGTACTGTACTGTCATATTCGCAGTGATCGTGTCATCGTTGCCGGGCATGGCGTGTTGTACGCACACGGTTCACTGTTTGTTTCTTAAAGGAAGGCCAACCACTGATGACGTCCATCAACCAACTGGAACCTTTGATGCTCGAGTTCATCGAGCGAGAAATGCAGACCGATGCCGCGCACGACCTGAACCACGTAAAACGTGTGGTCGCGACTGCAAAACAGCTGTGCGACGAAGAGCAGGCCAATCCGCAGGTAGTGGTCGCCGCGGCCTACCTGCATGATTGCTTTACCTATCCGAAAGATCACCCGGAGCGTAAACAAAGTTCGGCCATTGCAGCAGACAAAGCCGTGGCGTTTTTGGAACAGATAGATTATCCGCCGTCACTATTGGCAGCGGTGCATCATGCGATTTGCGCGCACAGTTTCAGCGCGGGGATTCACCCCGACACGCTGGAAGCGAAAATTGTGCAAGACGCCGACCGACTGGACTCACTCGGCGCAATAGGCGTGGCACGCACCATTCAGGTCGGCACCGCTCTGCAGCGTCCGCTGTATAACGCAGACGACCCCTTGTGTCACACGCGCCCCCCGAATGATAACCGCTTTACGCTGGATCATTTCTTCACCAAGCTGTTCGCCATTGCTGACACCATGAATACCGAAGCCGCCAAAGCAGAGGCACGTAAACGCAAAGCATTTATGCAGCTATTCTTAGATCAGCTCCAACACGAAGCAAACGCGCATGACTGAAACCCAGCGACTGATCAGCGAACTGAAAAAGCAACTCAAAGGCCACGGCATCCAATATCAGGATATCGCGGCGGCCCTTGGTCTCAGTGAAGGGTCGGTGAAGCGCCTGCTGGCCGAAGGCAGCCAAATCAGTCTCGAGCGTCTTTCGGCCATCTGCCAGTTAATCGGATTGGAAATGGGTGAACTGTTTAAACTGGCTAGTCAGGCAGAGAAAGGACTCGACGCCCTGAGTTTTGAACAAGAGAAACAGCTGGTTGCGAATAAAGGTCTGCTGCTGGTTGCGGTGTGCGTGGTGAATGGTTATCGCTTTGAAGAAATCCGCAGTCAGTATCAGTTCTCCGAGCCTGAATTGATCCAGCAACTGGTGGCGCTGGACAAACTCGGCGTGATTGAACTGCTACCCGCTAACCGAATCAAGATGAAAATTTCACCGGATTTCCGTTGGGTTCCGGGCGGACCGATTCAGTGTTTCTTCCAGCAGCAGGTACAAAACGAATTCTTCCACAGTTATTTCTCCGCCGATGACGAAAAACTGGTGATGAGCAGTGGTTTGATGTCACTGCCAAGCAACCACAAGCTGCAACACAAGATTCAGAAGTTGGTGGATGAGTTCTATGCCGGCTGTAAAGCCGATGAAGTACTCGATCTCAATGACCGTCATGGTACATCCATGGTGATTGGCCTGCGGCGCTGGACCTTTCCTTTGTTCGACGATCTGCTGCGCACGCCCAAGTCGTAAATGGCGTAACCTCAGGTGACACTATCCGTTACCTGAGCCTTTTTGCTCTCCTAAGTCGCCGCATACATGCATGCTGCCCCACATCAGGATTGTGGCGCGACGCCACATGATGCAAAGGAGGCACACTATGTCTGTTGTTCAACCATTTACCGCGTTATCACGCGTATTCTGCTTGGTCTGTCTTACGCTCTTGGCTGGCCTGTTGAGTCCGATCGCGCTTGCCAGCGGCTTGCTTAAGCCAGTCAACAGTCAATATCAGGATCTGAAAATCCAGACCCATCATGTCAATGTCGTGATTGAAGACGGCTACGCAACCACCCAAGTGGAACAGGTGTTTTACAACCCGAACAATACGCAAATGGAAGCCCGGTACTCGTTCCCGGTACCGGAGCAGGCGGTTGTCGGAGAATTCATTTACTGGGTTAACGGTCAGCCGGTGGTCGCCGAAGCGGTCGCCAAAGACGACGCGGAACAGATCTATCAAACCCAAAAAGAGCAAGGCCGCTCGACGGCGTTGACCACAAAGAACGAGTTCAAAACATTTGAAATAAAAGTGTTCCCTGTGTTACCCAAACAGACGGTTAAAATTCGTCTGGTTTACCTGCAAGACGCTCTGCTCGACCATGGCGTAGGTCGCTATGTGTACCCGATGGAAGAAGGGGGTGTGGATGAGATTGCGGAAGCGTTCTGGACCCGAAACGATGAGGTTGAGCAGGACTTTTCCTTCCAACTGACGGTTAAATCCACTTATCCGGTCGATGGTCTGCGTCTGCCCGAGCATCCTCAGGCATCCATTGCTTCAACGCCGGAAGGCGAGCAAACTGTCTGGTCTGCCACCCTCGCTAATCAAATTGCAACATCAGAAAGCACCTCACCAGATCCGGCGTTTCGTCTCGATCAGGATATCGTCGCTTACTGGCGCTTGCAGGAAGGCCTGCCCGGACGTCTTGATATGATCGCGTATCGCGATCCAACACAAAGTGAAAAAGGCACCATCAAACTGACGTTTACCCCCGGCGATGATCTTGGACCGATTGTTCAGGGCCGTGACTGGGTCTTCGTATTGGATAAATCCGGCTCGATGGCGGGCAAATACGCCACTTTGGCGGAAGGGGTTCGCCGGGCACTTGGCACACTTACCGGTGATGATCGCTTTCGCATCATCCTGTTCGACAACCGGGCCTACACGCTGACACCAAACTGGTTAGCGGCCACATCCGACAACATTGACCGCGCAATGACCTCGGTGATCGAGGCCCAGACCGGCGGTGGTACCAATTTGTACGATGGTCTGGAGAAGGCGACACAATCATTAGACCGCGATCGCACCACCGGGATGGTGTTGGTGACTGATGGTGTGGCAAATGTCGGCACGACGGAAAAGAAAGCCTTCCTCAAGCTGATGCAAAAACACGACATTCGTCTGTATACCTTCATCATGGGTAATAGCGCCAACCGTCCGCTGTTGGAGCCCATGACGCAAGTGTCCGACGGATTTGCACTCAGTGTGTCGAACGCCGATGACATTCTTGGTCACATCATCAATGCCACCAGTAAACTAACCCATCAGGCCTACCGGGATGTGCAGTTGGATATTGACGGACGCCGAATCACTGACTTGACGCCCGCTCAGATCCGCAGCCTCTACCGTGGCGAGCAACTGAGTGTGTTCGGCCATTATTTTAAACCGGGTAACACCACCATTACCTTGACCGCGAAGGTCGGTGGCATCGAGCGAAAGTACCGCACCACACTAAACCTGCCGGACAGTGCCACACACAATCCCGAACTGGAACGCTTATGGGCATTTGCCAAGATCCGCGATCTTGAACACAAGATGGACTATCTCGAAACCGCCGATGCCGACTGGGAGCAGGCGATTGAAACCATCGCGCTCGACTATGGGCTGCTGACCGACTACACCTCATTGCTGGTAGTCGAAGAAGATGTGTTCCAGCAACTGAACATCAGCCGCAGCAATCAGGTGAGAGTAGAAAAAGAGCAACAGGCTCGTACCCAGCGTGCGCACCAGCCGGCCCGTCCTAACAGAGCCGATCAACACGACCCTATGTTCTCTCAACCGGCACCAAGCCACTCTGGAGGCCGAGGGGGAAGCCTGAGTAGTTGGATGGTGCTGCTCCTCGTTATCGTCGGTGGTTATCGGCGCTGGCGCCGCGTTTATCATTAACGCTAAGCGCTGATAAACAAATGGCCCTGATAAACGTCAGGGCCATATTCTCTTTTAGATTTAAACAGGTTAGAGTAATCCCGATGCCAGACAAAGGAGCATAACGCAATGAAAATCATCATTCTGCACGGCTTATACATGCATGGCTTTATCATGCAGCCGCTCAGCCAGAAATTGCAGAAGATGGGCTATCAAACCCAGGTGATCAGCTACAACACAGTGGCCATTAACGACGACCAGGTATTCAAAGCGATTGATATGGCGCTGGATCGCACGCAAACCAACGTACTGGTTGGGCACAGTCTCGGCGGACTCATGATCAAACACTATCTGGCTTCACGGCAACCGTCCACGTCGCTGATCTCCCATGTGGTGGCGTTGGGTTCACCGCTCAGAGGCGCGTCCATCGTCGGGAAAATTCAGAACCTCGGCCTCGGCGCCATGCTGGGCAATTCAACACTCTATGGTCTGGAAAAGCACGACGATCATTGGCGGTTTGCACAAAAGCTCGGCAGTATCGCCGGAACCTTACCGTTTGGCTTCCGGCCGATTCTGCTGGGAACCGCGTTACTCTCTGACGGCACCGTCACCGTCGAGGAGACCAAAATCGAGGGTATGACCGATCATGCGGTCACCCGACACAGTCACACCAGCATGATTTACAGCAATTACGTTACCGATCAGATTGATGCGTTCATTCGTCACAACCGGTTTCAACACCATTAAAAAAGCCAGGCGTTCACCTGGCTTCTTGTCTTAACGCTGAATATCCAACTTATTCAGTAAGGACGGGTAACCCCAGCCATTTTCTCCCGCTTGCACGGTTTCTCCCGTCAGATACTCATAGATGGTTGGGGCCAGAGAGCCGTTCTCCTCGCTGGTCATCGGTGTCACCTGCTGACCAATCGGTGCGCCCCAGAAACCGATAAAGGCGTCTTTTTCCAGATAGCTTTCACCCGCATGACGCCCCGGCACTTTGGTGTTGTAGCCGACACCTTCGCGTGGAAACAGGTTCACCGTTCCGGCCCGGTCCTCTTCGTACAAAGCCGCAATCTGTTCAACCGAATCCGGACGGTTACTAAAGCGCGTCAGCTCTCGCCACTCATCGGCACGACACCAACTGCTGACGTGATTCAGGTCGGCAGACAGACATTTTTTCAGCAGCGAGTTACGTTGCGCCAGCTCCCGCTCATCCGGCAGCGTCAGATACGGATTGAGCGTCTCAATACCCAACAAACGAGGCTTGCCATTCTCAGCGCGATAGAACAAGCGATCGCCATCGCGAATCACCCATTCATCCAGACGCTTCCCACCCCTCTGACCGATCAGCCGTGTCTCGCAGCGCGCTGGCTCACATGCCGTTTCTCGCACCGCCATGTAATCGAGCGTATCCCCGAGGCGCGCCAGCGTTTCTGCCATAATATCGATAGGCTGCCCCTGGCTGTGTTTCGGCGTCCAGGTGGTCAGTTCAGAATAGACAGGTTGTACCTGCCAACCCGATGCGGAGTTGAAGAAATCGAGCATGAAGTTGCCACCGGCGGTAGACGCCACCACCACATCAATCCCTTGGTTGCTCGGATAATTGAGCGCGTTGGTGATTTTCGGGCCCTCGCCTTCGTCAGAAGAAATTTTCCGCACCACCAGCGGATAACCAAGTTCCTGCTCCAGTTCGTGGAACACCACGTTTTCCGGGTTCAACGCATAATAGACAGGCGCCAGACCGTGGTCACCGGCCATGCCCCACAAAGTCTGACCATAAATTCCGGCATCCTTGTACGTTTCTTCAACCCGACGAATCCAGTAATCCAGACGATTCAACTCGCCGGTCGGCATGATGATCTCATCACTGAACGGGCCAACAAAGTGGGCAAAATGATCCGGCCAGGGGTTGTAGATCAGGGTGTAATCCGGCATTCCCTGCCCATCCAGTTGTGTGTACTGCTCGATATCCTGCTCAATCTTCCACTTGCGGGTGAACTTGGTGTAGAAGGTCCAGTAGGAGATGTTCTGGTAATCACGGATATTACGGATCAGGGCGGCCCGGCGTTGGCGCAACTGCGTCTCCACTTCCGCCCGTTTTTCAAGCTCCCGAACACAGCGCTTTTCACCGAAATCCCGCAGACCTTCCCCCACACCGAGGTTCACCAGGCCATCGTAACTGGTGTGCGCATTCCAGTCGTATTGCGCGTTACAGTTTAGTGTTTTCAGGTAATTGAGTCGATCAAACATCGTCTGAACCTGATTTTTCTGCATGATGCGGTCGAGTTGCAGCGCATCATTGCCGAAGAAGTAGTAAGCACGATCTTCATGACGGTCAACAAAATGGAAATTAGGGATACCGGTGCCGTGCTCACCAGACACCTTCGCACCGGTTTTTATGATCGGCAGATTGCGCACACTGATGGTCGGCGTCGATGAGATCCCGACCCGCGCAATCGAATCACGATGATCGGCGTACAGGCGTTTAAAAAAGGGCAGATAGTGTGGATCGCGGTACACCTGCTCCGACAACACCTCCGCAAAACGCATATCCTGCTGATGTTCTGGCTCTATCGCGCGGATGTTTGGTTCCATGCCCTGCCGAGCCTGATACTGACGATAAACGTGCTGGATAAACGGTTTATTCGGATCCACCAAGCCTTCAACGAGCCCTTGCTGCAAGCCGTCGACGGTGATCTGAACAGCAAAGCGGCGCCGTTGCTGTGACTCAAGAAAATCAATCAGTTGTTGCGGCTCATCATCGAACGCAGCCTGCATCCAGTTATTGAGCGCGACCTGGCGTTCATCCTGATACACGAACTGGCGGTAAGCTTTGAGCACATTGAGGCGCACAAAATCAATCAGGGTAATGGTCAGCGCCTGCGCTTTGTTGTTCTCTTTGTCGGCGTTTTCCGGTCTGCCGTCTTCGATCACCGCCAGCAACGCGTGTTTCATGTCGCCCTCTTCCATGCCGGAAGCAGCCTGACTCATCAGGCCAACCACAATAGGCTGGATCTTAGCTATTAACTCGCGATCATGAGGGGTGTCTGACAGGTACTGATACTGTTCGGGGAGACGCTCCATATCCTGCCACTCCCCAATTTCCACCAGCGCATCGTAGATGGTGACCATCGCCGCATAGAAATCATCGTCAATTTTGATCCCCTGCTGATGGCCCTGATCTTTTTTATGCTTATTCTGCTCAGATTTGACCTCTTCGCTGAGTTGAAACAAGCTGTGTTGAAAGCCCGTCAGCGCTTGGTCGTCATAGACATTGCGCAAATATCGTTTGAAGGTATCTTCACTGCTGATGCCGGTATAACGGTCATAATACTGATAGAGAAAATACCCCAGTGGGATTGCGTATTGCGGATTGGAAATCTGACTGATAACACGTTTTTTGGTGTCGCCGTCGAGTGGCAACGTTAAAACAAAGGCATCCAATGTCATGCCACCAATGGTAAACAGCGTCGTGTCGCGGGCGAAGCGGGTCGAGTAACTCAGTGAGGATACGACCTGATTTTTCAGCACTTGAGTTGAGTTAAACAGCCCACCGATCACCGGGGTATTACCGATATCAGCCTGACCACTAAGCGGCAGCATTGAAAGCCCCAGCAGCCATTTGTTCCAGTTTGACGTTGCCATCCTGCACTTTTCCTTGAAATCTGAATGACCTAATAGTCCCTCAATTATGCCCGGATATGCAACTCCCGACGAAACAAACCGGTCATCCGATCCGAAAATCTCCCGGACTGGTCGTTTGAGCATTGATCGCCAGTACAAACCGAACTATATTAATCGTCATTCGACGATTAACTATAAGTACCTATGGCGACGCAATGTAACATCACGGATCCAAGCGCGTTTGAGGCCTCTGCGCGACAACTGGAACAAGAGCAACAATTGGCGGCTCAGGCCAAAGCACTGGCGCATCCGGCCAGGATTCGCATCCTCAAGCTATTGCTGACGCTGGATAATCTCGGCGGTTGCCTCAACAGTGATCTGGTCAGCCAGCTCGGACTGGCGCAATCGACTGTATCTGAACATTTGCGCATTCTGAAACAGGCTGGTTTTATCAGTGCCGAGCCGAATCCGCCGAAAATGTGTTACCGGATCGAACGCCAGGCGCTGAATGGCCACCTGAATTTGCTTGAGGCCATGTTGTCCTGAGGCGCTTCGCATCGCCACAGGTTAAATACGACCGCGCACGAAGCCAAATAGTACGATAACCCGTTAATAAAAAACGAAACATTTAACCACCAAACATCGTCTTTCGACGATAAACGAACAGAGACACGCTATGAGCACTGAATGCACGCCGAGCTCGACACAAAAAATGAGTTTTCTCGACCGTTATCTCACCGTATGGATCTTCGTTGCCATGGGCATTGGCGTCACCATCGGAGTCTGGTTCCCGGAAGTGGCTGAGTGGAATGAATCCATGTCGGTCGGCAGCACCAATATTCCGCTCGCCATCGGCCTGATCCTGATGATGTATCCTCCGCTCGCGAAAGTGAACTATAGCCTGCTGGGTAAAGTCGCTCAGGATAAACGCGCCATCACCCTGTCATTGATCATGAACTGGCTGGTCGGTCCGATCCTGATGTTTGTGCTCGCACTGACGTTCCTCGCCGATTATCCGGGTTATATGGTGGGAGTGATTCTGATTGGCCTGGCACGCTGCATCGCCATGGTACTGGTGTGGAACGACATTGGGGGGGGCAATAAAGAGTATGGCGCGGCGCTGGTGGCCCTCAATAGTGCATTCCAGATTATCACCTACAGCTTTATGGCCTGGTTGTTTATTACTGTCTTGCCACCGGTGTTCGGTTATCAGGGGTTTGCCGTCGACATCTCAATGGGAGATATTGCCGAAAGCGTCCTGATTTATCTTGGCATCCCATTTGCCGCCGGATTTATCAGCCGTAACTATCTGGTGGGCGCCAAAGGCGAACAGTGGTACAACGACGTGTTTATTCCGCGTATTTCGCCGATCACCCTGCTAGCACTGCTGGCGACCATCGTGCTGATGTTCAGCCTCAAAGGTGAGATGATCATGCAACTGCCGATGGACGTTGTTCGCGTCGCGATTCCGCTGGCCATTTACTTTGTATTGATGTTCTTTGTCAGCTTCTTCATCGGTAAACGCATGGGGATTCCTTACGACAAAAACGCCTCAATCGCCTATACCGCTACCGGGAATAATTTCGAACTCGCGATTGCAGTGGCGATCGCTGTATTTGGTATCAACTCCGATCAAGCGTTTGCCGGCGTGATCGGCCCGCTGATTGAAGTGCCAGTGCTGATTGCGCTGGTGAATGTGGCGCTGCGAATGAAACGAAAATACCGTTTCCGCACCGCTGACGTTTGAATCAAGCAGCGTAAAAAAGCCAATAGCCCTCCAGCACCGGAGGGCTATAGAGCGTCACTCACCAACCGTTCTGAAGCCCCACACCTTTCCAGACATCTCTGCGCCCCGATTTGACAAAGCGTTGCAATAACCACATAAAAACAAAGCATTTATTGGATCACTTTTTACCGTATTTCAAACCAAAACCAAACTTAGGTCACATATTTAAACGAGAAACTCATCAATGACCTCCTAATCTCATTGTTAAGGCGGAATGAAAACTGGAATCAGGATCAATACACATAATCCATGCCAGCCGCGCCAAATCTCGTATCAATGAGGAGAATCAGAATGAACGGAATCAATCACTACACCACTCAGCTGTGGTGCAAGCTGTCTGCCTTTATTCGCGATGACAAAGGTGCATCCGGTATCGAATACGCCATTGTTGCAGCCATTGCTGCGGTTGCAATTGCTGCAGCAACCTTAGGTGATAGTACGATCACAGATAAAATCACAGAGATTTTCACCAGTATAAGAACAGCACTTAGCCCGAGTACTTAAAAAGTTTAGCGGTGAACAATGAGCTTCGCTGTAATTGCAGCATTGTCGATTGCTAGTGTCTGGGATATTAAAACCCAGCGAGTGCCCAATCTTATTAGCCTGGCTGTCTTTGTGATTGCGGTATTCGCGCTGGTTGTGCAGCCCGAGCCAGTGTCGGTTAAAGCCTTACTCGCCGCCATTCTGGTGACGATGGCGATCACATTGCCCGGTTATATCAAAGGCTGGTTGGGCGGCGCAGACATCAAACTACTGCTGGCATTGGCGCTGCTCAGCAGCTATGAACAGATGCTCTGGCTGCTGATCACTGCTTTTGTGCTCTTCATCATTTACTGGTGGGTATTTTACCGTGATAAGGAACACGCCCCTTTTGTACCCGCCCTATTTGTTGCTGTGTGTCTGCAAACGTTTATCGTCTGAAGTTGTGATAAGGAGGCGGTATGGGCCAATCCTATGCCGGTTTTCAGGGAAAGAAGTTAATACTTAAACAACGGGGCGCCGTCGCGATTGAGACGGTTTTCCTGCTGCCGATTGTTATCATTCTGCTGTTTGCGATTGTCCACTACAGCATGATTTTTTTTGCGACCACACTGTTTGACTACGCGGCCAAAGAAAGCATCCGCAGTGCCATGTCTCAGGTGGATGAAAACTGTTACTTCAACGTAGATGGTTGTAGCGATAGCGACACTCTGACGCTGGTCAGCCCAGTGATCCTCGACAGTGCGACTCAAGTGATTCAGGGCGTAACACACGGCAGTGGCAACAGTTTAGGGGTTCTGTTTGGCGTCACATTGCCAGCCCGCAACGAGCTGATTTCGGTTTCCGCGATTGATGGCGGTGGTTGCTGTGAAGTGTCAATCACACTCGATAATTACCGCAATACCCCCTTTTTGCCTCTCAATGTCATCGACGGTTTGCTTCCCGGTGACACATCCGTTTTTCCTGACGC
Source organism: Vibrio sp. V38_P2S17PM301 (assembly GCF_009904845.1). Classification (NCBI taxonomy): domain Bacteria; kingdom Pseudomonadati; phylum Pseudomonadota; class Gammaproteobacteria; order Vibrionales; family Vibrionaceae; genus Vibrio; species Vibrio sp. V38_P2S17PM301. Next base: position 40,008 of record NZ_WXWO01000050.1, read on the forward strand.
CATTACCGCCACAGCGGTACTGAAACTGAACTAGGAGCTGGCTATGCGAATCCCACATCTCACTCCGGATCTGCTCAAAGTGGTCGCTGGCCTGTTGTTTTCCGCGGCACTGATACTTGGCTGGATGGGCTTGAACAGTCAACCAGTACCAACCACCGCCGTGCAGGTGCAGCCCGCCGAGCCTGAGTTTATTGTCTGGCGTTTTAATCGCGATCTGCCCGAGGGCGAGCTGCTTGAGCGCCAGTATCTGGACATGACCCGCATTTCGTTTCACAGCAAAAAGCATGTCGAAGATCTGTCCGTCGCTATCGGTCAACGCCTGAAAAAAGCCGTCTATGCCGGTACAGACTTAACCGTTGATATGCTCTCTGAGCCACGTGCCATCATCGATGAGCTGCCGGAAGACTACCGAGCCGTGGCGGTGAAAGCCAACGAAGTCATGACCGTGGGTGGCCATATTCGGGCCGGAGACCGGGTCGATTTGATCTACCTGCTCAAGCCAAACAAAACCACCGGTCCAATGCCGCAGGCCCGTCGTCTGGCTGAAAAGGTTGAAGTACTTGCCATCGGAGATCAGTTGACCAATTCCGCCTCCACCAGCCGTGAAGACAATGCTAAGTCGGTGGTTCTCGCCATTCATGAAAGCCTGGCGCCGTTGATTCTGCTGGCCGAGTCAGCCGGTGAATTGCGTTTGGCCGTTGTCGGACACGACGACCTGCCACAGCCAGCTAAACCCGCGCCTACCTATCCGTTATTAGCGAAACGCCTTACGTTCGCATCAGCTCAATATTCGCCAGCCAGCGCCGAGCTTGCGGTTAGAACTAAGCCACCAAGGCAGGATTACAGTGTCAATTTGAAGAACCTGACCCGTGAGCAGCCGCAGCCTGAACCAGTCAAACCCAATCAGAAAACAACCCCAAAAAAACCCGTGCAACGGGCCAGTTACATTGAAGTCATTCAGGGCAGTGAACGCGCCTGGGTAAAAGCAGGCAAGTAATGGAGTATCTATGAGAAGAGTAACACTCGGCATCCTTTCTTTTTTTTGGCTATCTTTCGCTTGCATTGCCAACGATACCATTGCCCTCAAACCGGGCGCTCAAACCGAGTTTAACAGTAAAGAGAAAACCATTATCCGCGCTGCAATGGGCAACCCCAGCATTGCCACCCTGGATGTCCTGAGTAAGAACAAGCTGCTGATATCCGGCCAAGCCATCGGTGAAACGACTTTACTGCTCTGGTATCGCAATCAGTCTGAACCAGAGCGCCATACCGTCGCCGTGTCGCCTGGTTCAGTCGCATTGGCCAATATTCAGGTCCAAACCGACATCAAAGTCGTCGAGATCAGTAAAACCGCTCTCAAAGAGGCCGGCTTTTTCTTCGGCAAACAAACCGGCAATACCACCATAGGGATAGGCAACAGCTCGTCAGTCAACGGCTTTGGCGATGGCTCCCTGTTTTCCAATAACGGCTTTCTGCCCTTCTCAGATGCGTTCAACGTGATTATTGGAGACGCTTCCAAAGGCATTCTTGGCACCATCAGTGCACTGAACGCCAACGGTTTTGCTTACACGCTGGCCGAGCCCAGCTTAGTGACTATGTCGGGTCACACGGCGACCTTTCTGGCTGGAGGTGAATTTCCGTATCCAAAGAGCTCAGACGAAGGCGACATCACTATTGATTTCAAAGAGTTTGGTGTTCGCCTCCACCTCTCTCCGACGGTGTTGGAAGACGAACGTATTCTGCTCAAAGTGGCACCGGAAGTCAGCGAGTTGAACTATAACCAGGGCGTCAGCACCGCCGGTATTATCGTGCCCGGCATCAGCGTACGTCGCACCGACACCACCGTACAACTAGGCAACGGCGAAAGCTTTGTGATCAGTGGGTTGATCAGCAGCAATACCATGAAAAACTCCGACCGCTTTCCTGGCTTGGGCGATATCCCGATTCTCGGCGCGTTCTTTCGCTCCAGCCGCCTGGAGCAAAACGACAAAGAACTGATGATGGTCGTTACTCCGCATCTGGTCAAACCGCTGGCCAAAGACGCCAAACTACCGCCGTTACCGGGAGAGGTTTACCGCCGCTATAACCCCAATTTTTTTGAACTGATTTTTCTTAACCAGGAGCCGGACGAACTGCCTGCAGGCATCGGCTTCTCGGAAGGCTTGTAAAGGAGAACACCATGACAGGGATGAGTTGGTTTTCTTCACCTATACCGCCGGCCTATCAGGAGCTGGATCTCAAGCTGAAAGCGGATCTCCATCAGTTTATTCTGGAGCGAATGGAAGATGACGGCGTCATTTTCGATATGGCAGCGGTTGAAAAAGACAACATTTTGCTGCCCGTGACCTCGTATATTCATCAATATCTGGACACCCACAAACTGGACATTCCGGTTGAAATTGACAGTCTGGCCAAACAGATCCTGGATGAGATGATCGGCTTCGGGCCCATCGAATCTCTGCTGCAAGACCCAAGTGTCGACGATATTCTGATCAACGGCCCCAAGCGCGTTTATGTCGAACGCAACGGCCAGTTGGAACGCGTGAACCACCACTTCCTCAACGATGAACACGTGATTCGGGTGATTCGACGTATGTTGTCTCCTCTTGGCCGACGCGTTGATGAGTCGAATCCCATGGTCGATGCCCGCTTACCTGATGGCAGCCGGATCAACGCGATTATTCCGCCTTTGGCGCTGGATGGTGCATGCTTATCGGTGCGTAAGTTCAAACAGGACGCCTTAACCGAAGACTACCTGCTTGAGCATGGCGCGCTGAGTCATGAAATGATGACCTTCCTGAAACAGGGCGTCAAAGCCCGCTTCAATATCCTAATCAGCGGTGCGACCGGAGCCGGTAAAACCACACTACTGAACATCCTCAGCCAATATATTCACGACCACGAACGTGTTGTCACTATCGAAGATGCGGCGGAATTACAGTTGCGAAACGGTCACGTGGTGCGCCTGGAGACTCGTCCGCCAAACTCAGAAGGCAGCGGTGAAGTCACTGCGCGTGAACTGCTCAAGAACGCGCTACGGATGCGGCCAGACCGAATCATTCTCGGGGAAAGCCGCAGTGGTGAAGTACTGGACATGTTGCAAGCGATGAACACCGGTCATCTGGGTTCAATGAGTACGCTGCACGCCAACTCACCCAGCGATGCGTTGATCCGACTGGAAATGATGGTGACCCTGGCCGGCTTCAGTTCGAGCGAAAACTTCATTCGCAAAGTGGTGGCGTCGGCGGTGGATGTGATCGTTCAGGTCAACCGTCTGCCAAGCGGTAAACGGTTGATCACCGAGATTGTCGAAGTGAATCAGGTGAAAGGCAGTCACATTACCACCACCCCACTCTATCGCTACGACGCTGCCCGAAAGCAGTTCAACAGCATGAATTCCCTGTCGGATCATCTCCTGCAGCAACTGGAGGACATGCTATGAACATCTGGTTACTGGCGTCGGCACTGCTGCTTTGTATGGTCGTGGCAGCACTTTTATGGCTAGTGAAACAACAAAGTATCGAACCGGTAACGCTTGCCAAGCGCAAGAAAAAACAAACCAATTATCAGGAACAGTTGAACGAATGGTGGCAACGGGCCGGATTTAGTCGCTCGCCAGCCAAAAACCTGGTACTGGCTTTGCTGCTGGCGACCAATACCTATCTGAGCGACACCGTGCTTGGCCTACCGGGAGCCATGCTGGGCGCAGCGCTGACCATGCTGGTGCTGTTTGCTCTGGCACAGTGGCGACGTAGCAACATCAAACGTCGCCTTATCCAGCAACTCCCTTCGTTCATCGATCAGGTTAACCGGCGTATCAAAGTCGGCATGAGTATCGCCAAAGCCGTCGAGCAATCGGCCAAAACCACCTCGAAGCCACTCAGTCTGGTGCTGGACAGAGTCAACCACCGCAAAAACATCGGTATTGAACTACAAGATGCGTTCTACAAAGAGAGTGTGATTACCGGAGTAAAGCCGTTTCGCCTTCTGGGTTCGATTTTCAACATCAATGCTCGTTTCGGCGGCAGCATCACCGATCCGCTCGACAGCCTGGTTCAGTTACTGCGCCAGCAGGATCTCAGTCAGCGGGAGCTCAAATCCATTACCGGAGAAACGCGCATTACCGCCTGGGTTATCGGTATTGCCCCCACCATGGTCGGCATTTACATGATGAGCCAGAACCCGGAGCTACTGGTGAACATGTGGCAATCAGACAGTGGCCGGCACGCCTTGCTCTTTGGACTGGGGTTGCAAGCCACAGGGATTTTTATGATCTGGCGGATGTTTCGCAGCTTGTAGGAGGCGCGTATGTACAGTGACATCACATTCTACTGGTTGGGCGGCTCCATGTTGGTGCTGGGGTTGTCTGTGGTTTGCATCTATCTGGCACTGACCCTCAACCAAGCCCGGGCCCCCTCCACCGGCTCGGTACAAAAAGAAAAAATCCTCCAGACCAGCCAAAAGTGGTGGGGACGCTCGAAGCAACAGCACCAGAGCCAGTTATCCGACATGGTGGTCACCATGCGTCAGGCCGGCTACATCAGCAGCCGTCAGCAAATCATGTGTCTGTTTAAAATCGCTTTTGTCTGGATGAGCCTGGCGATGGTGGTGTTCGGACAGCTCGTCATCACAACACCCACATTCGGCGACACCTTCTTGTATGTCACCTTGTTGTTCGCGGCTGGCTTTTGGTTAACCCTACGCTGGCTCAAAGCGCAGGCGCGAAAACGCGCCAAGAAAATCGACGAAGAGATGCTGGTCTCAGTACATCTGATGGCCATCTTGTGGCAGGTCGGGTTGTCGTTAGAAAGCCTGCTGCGCGCCTATTACAACGAAGCCAAAGACTTAACGCCCGAGGTCAATAAAGAGATCGCTCTGATTCTGGCGCGAATTGATGCCGGCCAGAGCCGCGAAACTGTGTTCAACGACGTGGCGACCATCAGCTTGTCGGTCGGTTTTCAGGATTTACTGACCATGATGTCTCAAGCCGGTGATACCGGCGGTGGTTTGCGCAGTTCATTCCAATCACTGGCCAAAATTCTTCAGGAACGCAAACGAACGGATTTACAGGAAAAGGTGACCAAAATGTCGGGAAAAATCTCTGTCACCATGATGGCATTTATGTTTCCTGCTCTGTTTATCGTACTGGGCGGCCCAGCCGCACTGGCACTCATCGCCGCATTTGGAGGTTAAATGAAAGGATTTGTGATTACGGCTGTGGCAATCACCTTGTCGGCTTGTGCGGTTACCCCTGCGCCAGTCGCGAAGCAAACACCCCAGACCACCAAAGGCCTGTGTGGTGAATCGCTGTCAAAACAGGATGGCATGAAGATCTCGATGGCGAAGCAGGCTTTCCAGCGTGGTCAATACTTCTCATCGCTGGCCACGCTTGAGCAGATCGACAGCAGCCTAGTGACCAAGCAAGCGTTACAAGCAAGCGCCTACCGAAAAACAGGCCAGCTAGCGAAAGCGCAAACCCTCTACACCCACTTGCTCTCCAGTTGCATCGAAGGCAACGCGGCGCATGGGCTTGGCCTGATCGCCGCTTATCAGGGTGATGTCAGACAGGCGCAGCAATGGCTGAGTCAGGCCGTGCGCGAAGAGCCGGCCAATGCCAATATCCGCAACGATTACGGCTTCCTGTTGCTCTCAACCGGCGAGGAACAACAGGCGCGCAATGAGTTTATCACCGCGCTTGAACTCAATCCTCAACACCAGACCGCGGCCAAAAACCTCTGGCTGGTGTTACTGCGAAACCACGAGGATATGGCTGCTTCTCAGTTGAAAGCGCGCTTTGCCTGGAGCGATACCGAAAGTCAGAAGATGACCCAAGCCGCCAAACAGCTCAAACCGATATCTGTTATGGAGAAAACGCAATGATACGCTTGATCCTTGGAACCTTGCTGTTCACCACCAGTGTGACCAGTGCGGCTTACGAAAGCACTAAACCTAACCAAACTGTCGTAAAGCAAGACACTACAAGGGCCTGGTTACTGATTCAGAAAAAGAATCTTCAGTCGACCCAATACGAAGATAAACTGACACCAGAGCAGGCTAAAGCCGCGCAGGAGCGAGTTGAAAACAGCTTCAAACACCCGCTGCCTGACAGCTTCATCGACAACGAATTTGGTGAATAACCATGACCTTCCGACGCCAGCGGGGTGCCATCGGAATTGGACTTGTCGCAGCGATGCTGAGCCTGATTCTGTTTGCTTCTCTGGCGGTCGATACGGCGCGTTTGGTGTACCAGCGACAGTCACTCCAGTCGATTGCGGATCTGTCGGCGCTCGAAGTGGTGCGCTCCACCCCCTACTTTGTCGACGACGCAGTCAAAACACAGCTGGAAACGGCGCTCTCGAACAAGTATCAAGATAAAATCAGTTCCGTTCAGGTACGCTTTGGCACCGCTCGGGTTGTTGATAATCAATGGGTTGTCGATACTGACGATTCACCTGAAAACGGCTACTCCGCCGCTCAGGTCATCGTCACCAAAGTGGTTCCTCAAAGCATGATTGCCGGGGGGCTGTTCAATAATGCCACCATGACACTGACAGCCCAGGCGGCCATTCAAAAAAGTGGCCTAATCCGCTTTGGTATCGGCTCCAAAACCCTCGCCACTAAAGAAGGGAATATTCTGAATGCGGTGCTCAGCGATGCTTTGGGGGTCGATGTTGATCTTACGGTCGCCGACTATCAGGGCGTCGCCAACAGCACCATCAAGCTGAGCAACGTTCTGACGGAACTGGCGATCAAAGAAGGTCTGGCGACACCGCAGGAAGTGCTGGATGCCAGCATTAACATTGCCGACCTCATGACAACGTATGTCTCGCTGCTGACCAATGACGACGATGCCACGTATGGACTTGACCTGGTCGTTGACCAGCTCGCTCTGGCAGTCGGGCTACCTGAGGTGGTGCTGGGTGACATTCTGACTATTCCGGATGGCAGTAACACGCAAGCCGCCGCACTGACCAGCGACCTGAACGCCCTCGACTTACTGACTGCCACCGTCTATGCCGCCAACCAGAATAACTTCCTCTCTATACCGGATTTGTCGCTGGGGATTCCTGGCGTGTTGAGTTCAACATCACAAGTCAGCGTGATTGAACCACCCCAGTTCACGATCGCTACTCTGCCAGTGGTCGCTGGCATGGAGCCGAAAGTCACCAATGCCCAGACACAGGTCAATATAGAGGCCGATCTGGATCTGTTCGGCCTTATCAGCATCGGGGATGTCACTGATATCAGCACCACCCCGCTGTCGATACAGGTCGATACGTCGCAATCAACCGCCACACTCACTGACGTGGCCGACAACACCGCGAACTTCTCTACGCTCAGTTCACTGGCGGATATTTCCGTTGATAACCTGACTATTACGGCAACCATTCTCGGTATAGATATCGATATTACAGCGCAAATCAACGTCGAGAACAAAGACCCGGTCAGCAATACCTTAAGCATCGATCTGGAAGACGTCGCTACAGCGGACGGCTCATACGTCGTGACCGTTACTCGCGATCAAGAATTCTCCACCAGCGTGGTCCTGACAGTGGAAACGGATATCGATGCCATTCCCATCCTCGGGCCGTTGATCAAAGCGATCGTCAATAACACCCTGCTTGCGACACTTAACCCGTTAGTCTCCACCATCGTGGACAGTTTACTTTCTGATTTGCTGATCCCGATTCTGGAGTCGCTGGGCCTGCAAGTGGGCGGAGCAGATATGTGGGTGGATGCGGCCAATGTCAGCCAATATGGCTTGATTGAGTAGCGACAGAAACCGCCTGATTTCTGTCGCCTGATTCGATGATAACGCGCACTTAAGCAGTCGGTGACGTTTCTGCCGGAAAGGCTTTTTCGTACTCCTGCATGAAATCCTGGCGAATCGCATGTTCAAGCTCGTTGGCTTTGTCGGTCGGGCAGAAAATCATGATATGCACGATCTGCTCCCCGGTTGCCGCGCTGCTGATGTGTATGTGCGGCTCTGCACCTGGCAAATCCACACCGGCGTGTTTTTCAATCATGGCGTTGTAGCGTCGGGCAACATCGGCAAAGTAGTGAAAATGCTCCTCAATTTTATGCTCAACTTTTTCCAGCATCGGATAAAGGTTCACGAAGTCTTTTACCACAATGGAAAAGTTGTGGTACACGTATCGCTTCATAAAGTTGAGATTTTTTACCGGATAGGTAAAGAACATGCTGTTTGGCAACGTCGCAGTTTTGCCGGTGTAGTGATACTGGCCGTGGTGAAGGTCGATCTCCTGAATCACGGTCGCCATCATATTGTGGTCAATCACTTCACCGCACAACTTGCCGACTTCAATCCAGTCCCCAACGCGAAAAGAGCGCGAACTGGCACGTTGAATTGAACCGGTAAAACAGAGGATGATCTCTTTTGACGCCACCACGATAGCAACCGCAATTGCGGTGACTGAGAGTGCAAACTCACTGATTTCCGATTGCCAGAGCATAAACATCATCAGTAGGAACATTGCAAAGCTACTGTTTTTGGTGCGCGACATCCATTTACGTTGTTTGTCGGAGAGGAACGCGTCGTCACCGCGTATTCTGGCCAGGATCAGGCGACGCAGAAGCACCACCAGAAGCATAATCAGTGCTGTAAACAATAACTTATGGTTGATGAGAAAATCCCATACCACCACCACTTTTTCCATTCATCACCCCTGAAAAAGAGAAAGGCACACTCTCTGATTAGTTTGCGAACATTGTGAAGCGTTCTTAGTATAAGGCAAATAAATCTATAAATAGTGTGCTCTGTGTTAAGCAAATGTAGGCCATTTGGACGTTATAACAGCAGTATCTTTTACACCGCGCCAAAAGCGGGCGCAGAGAAGCAGGAATGGGGAAGTATTTAACACAACGATAAAGTAGCAACGCGAATATATTGCGCCAATATAATAAGCACAATAAAAGAAACAGTATTAATATAAAAAATTATAATAGGCTGCCACAAACGTTAAATACAGAAAGTTAAACGCCACCACAAATACAAAGAAGTTCATTTTTCTTATTTTCAATGAGGTTAATTCCTACAGACAAATCGTCAACACCAACTGACTCGGTTGAGTAAGGGATAATCAACTTGGCCGTGAGGAGTATAACACAGGAAAAAATATTAAATTTAAGACAAATGACGTGTTTTACCCTTTGATGACAACTTTATTAAAAAAGATCGTTTTCATGACCACCTCTTTGATATTGCTTGGAGATCAGCATCTATGTCGCTTATTGTTTGATATTTATCCATTGCTTGCACAAGTGGCGCTTTGGTGAGCGTCTTCTCGACACCATTAAAAAATCACCGGGAATAACTGGACTAAGCTCAGAATGTCATAATCTCGTAGCAAAATATTAACTGCGCTCTCCATCTCCTAAAGGAACGCCCAATATTAAACACCTTGCATTATTAGTTGCGAATCCTCAATCACTTGAAACATATAATTCTCTCAGGTTTGATATTCTAAAATTATCGGAAAGTTCCGACTTGACGGGGAATATTCATTTGAGCAGAAAACATTACCGTGATTGCATCATGATGATTAATTCACTGAAATTACTGAGTAATAAGCATGTTATCCATTTTATTCAACAAATGAATAACAGTCCGTTTCTGACGATCAAAAAAAGCGACACTCTAAGTGTCGCTTTTTCGTCTCTGGTTTTGTTACTGGTACTTTGCCGAACTGATAAACTCACCGAAGCTTTCACACCAGACAACCGCGGTATTGTACTGGTCGATATTGACTCCCTCAGGCAGTTTGAGAGTAAAACGGTCAAAGGTTTTCACATCGCCAATCTGCACCATCGATGATTGATACGTGGCAAAGTCAGCTTCGCTCTCGACAAAAATCGGTGAAAGATACAGTTTGTAATCTGGACCCGGGGCCAGTTTCCCCTGAAACACCACATCCGTGTTGGTTATCTTGATCTCCCCTTCTCCCCAATGCAGGAAATCACTGTCTTTGCGTGCGCGATCAAATTGCCCCGTATAGCGGGCATCCTGACTGAGGCGCTCAATTTTCGCCATATCCGGGGAGTCTGGTTGCGTTAAAATCGGCAGCAGATAGATTCCCAAGCCAACGCCCAACACGCCCACCGCTAAGTGTGACACCAGCAAAAATAACCATTTCATGTCTTATCATCCGTAAAATCAGAGAGATAAGATAACTTTACACCATCAGTGTAATGGTTGACACCGCCTGACGCCTTATTCTCTGTGATACTGTGCGGTTTTTTCTGACAGACGCAGGATCACTTTGACGGCCTGTTCCATCGCTTCGACCGAAACAAACTCGTGAATACCGTGGAAGTTATACCCACCAGTGAACAGGTTCGGGCAAGGCAATCCCATGAACGACAATCGCGCCCCATCGGTGCCGCCACGAATGGGTTTAACCACGGGCTCAACATCGCACTCCATCATTGCCTGCTTAGCCAGTTCAACAATATGGGGATGCGGCTCAATCATTTCGCGCATGTTGTAGTAACAGTCTTCCATTTGCAATTCGACACGCCCATGATGCAGTTGGGCATTCAACGTATCCACCAGCTGTCGCACGTAGGCTTTGCGCGCTTCCAACCCTTCACGTTCAAAATCACGCAGGATGTAACTCAACTGGCTCTTAGCCACGCTCATTTTCGCTGATTTAAGATGATAAAACCCCTGATAGCCTTCGGTCTGCTCTGGTGTCTCTGCCTGCGGCATCATCACCTGAAACCGGGCCGCAATGTTCATTGCGTTGACCATCTTATCCTTTGCCCAACCAGGATGGACGTTGTTGCCGTAAATGATCACTTCTGCATTTGCGGCGTTAAAGTTTTCGTATTCCAGTTCACCCAGTGGCCCACCATCCACGGTGTAAGCCCACTGCGCCCCAAAACGTTCTACGTCGAACAAATTTGCCCCGCGACCAATTTCTTCATCCGGGGTAAAACCGATGCAAATGTCGCCATGCGCGATCTCGGGGTGTTGAATCAACTCTTCGATTGCCGTAACAATCTCGGCGATGCCGGCTTTATCGTCGGCTCCGAGCAGTGTCCGGCCATCTGTCGTAATCAGGTTGTGCCCATGCAGTTGATGCAGCTCTGGATAGCGAATCGGTGACAGTACTTCGTCACCTTTACCCAGAGCGATATCTCCCCCCTGATACTCTTCGATAGACTGTGGTGCAATGTTACGACCAGACGCATCGGGAGCAGTGTCCATATGGGCGATAAACCCAATCGCCGGTACTGCAAAGTCGACATTCGTCGGCAGTTTTGCCATCACGTAGCCGTGCTCGTCCAGACTGACCTGACTGAGGCCCAGTTCGGTCAGTTCGTCACGAAGGTATTCGGCAAACGTCATCTGACCCGCCGAGCTCGGGCAGCATGACTTAGCAGGGTTCGATTGGGTATTAAAACTGACGTATTTTAAAAAGCGATTTACCAGATTCTTCATGTTCGTATTCTCAATCTGTCTATTCTATCCGGGTTGCCCGGTCTGTTCGTGTTCAGCGGAGCCGTGAGTGACTTTTTATACTACTCTCCACAATTTCACGGGCTTTGTTGTAAATCAGCTTTTTACTCAGTTTATGCTCTCGGCGTCGCCGTGTTTTCAGAGGTACGGCCCATTAAAAAAGACGGCCGGAGCCGTCTTTTTACACAATCAGAGTTGATCAGAATTTATAGCCAACACCCACCATAAAGACCCAAGGGTCGATTTCAACGTCGGTTTTGTACTTGTTGACGCCGTCGGTGTAAGTGGCTTCAGTGTCAATGTCTGCATACCAGACCGCACCGTTCACAAACCATTTGTCGTTGATCATGTAGTCAGCACCCAGGTTTGCCGCCAGTCCCCATGAGTTGTCCAGATCCAGATCTTTAAGACCCGATTTGTTGTTGAACTTCTCATCGAAAAAGATGGTGTAGTTAATACCTGCCCCCACATACGGACGGAACTTGCTCTGTGCATCACCAAAGTAATATTGCAGCATAAAAGTCGGTGGCAAATGCTTGGTTTCTGCGATATCACCCAGGTCACCCAGACCGGTCGAAATGTTGTGTTTGAACGGCGATGCCGCCAGTACTTCGAAACTGATGTTGTCGGTAAACATGTAGCCAAAAGTCAGTCCCAGTTGAGTATCGGAATCGACTTTCAGCTCTTCATCAGAACCAAGAATTTTATCACTGCTGTCGTTTGGCACCACGGTCGCTGCGCCAGCGCGAAGAATAAAGTCACCTTTGCTGTGCGCAAGAACATTCGCAGACATCAGGGCAGAAAGTACGGCAAGGCCGCAAAGCGTCTTTTTCATTATTATTTCCTTTTGGTGTGGCAATATTTATTGGAATTGGTGAGCACCCTAACACATAAAAACCCCACCATTTTGATGGAAATCAATTTGTAAAAATTATCTAACTCTCAAATACATTTTCCAAACATCGATCACTTTTTTCTGCAATCAAAATTACAGTTATGTAATGCAAACTTTGTGTGCATCACACTGTTTTTCGGGTACAAAAAAGCCGCTGATGCGCAGCGGCTTTTGACCATTTGGGTCGTTTACAAATGGAAGAACGACAGGTGTGATTTCTGTTTCTCTGCCAGGTGTGACAACTCACTGCTCGCGCTGGCGCTCTGGCTTATCCCGGCCACATTCTGATTGACCAGTTCAGACATATTCACGACACTGCGATTGATATCCTGAGTGACCTGAGACTGCTCTTCCGCGGCAGTGGCCACCTGAGTATTGGAATCATTGATGTCTGATACCGACTCCGTAATCCCCACCAGAGCATCATTAGCGCGCTGCGCCAGCTCGTTATTGCGATGCAGCATTTCCAAACTGGTTTGCATGCTGGTATCAGCCAGACCAGATTGCTTTTGTAACTCTTCGATGATCGCCTGAATTTCGCCCGTCGATTCCTGGGTGCGCGCCGCCAGCATACGAACTTCATCAGCCACCACGGCAAAGCCGCGTCCAGATTCTCCCGCTCTCGCAGCTTCAATCGCCGCGTTCAGTGCCAACAGGTTTGTCTGTTCAGACACATCACGGATTACTTCGATGACATTGCTGATCTGTTCCGATTGCAGTTTCAGTGTCTGCACGACCGACGCAGCGTCATTGAGTGCATTCGACATCTGTTCGCTGGCTTGTTTGCTTTCGCCAAATATCGCTAAACCTGATTTCGCCAGTTCGTCGGCTTCACGGGCAGTAGAGTCAGCTGCCGTTGCGTTGTCACTGACATTGTTGGCAGTGCTGGCCAGTTCGTTAACCGCCGATGCCACCTGCTCGATTTCACACAGCTCCTGCTGCGCATTCTGTTCTGCCTGAGTCATGACCGCCGCCAACTCAGTTGAGGCAGAGGCCACTTCTTCACTGATGCGGATCAGTTGCTCTACAGTTGAGTGTAATTGTATAGCTGTCTTGTTGACGTCTTTACTCAGCATCGCGATTTCATTTTCGCCGTCAGCATCAGCCCGAACATTGAGATGCCCTAACGCCAGTTCACGCATCACGCCCTGCAACTTGATAATTGGGGTAACGATCATGCCCGACAGGAACCAAGCCGCCAGTAATGAGACTGCCAGCACAGCCAGTACCGACAACGACGCGACATTCTGTACATGCTTATTCTGCTCAGCACTTTTCTCCATTGAACGGGTGGAGAACTCATTGACCTTGCGAGACAGGGTGTTGATCGCCTTAACCATCTGGATACCTGCATCACGGTAGCCTGAGATAAACTGGTCGTATTCGTGCTCACCGACCAGCCCCTGATCGCTGCGAAACAAAAACTCGACCGCACGCACGGAATAGTTCACGTAACCTTCAATCGCCTGACGTACATTTTGCACATCATCGGCAAAGGTTTTGCGCTTGGCCATTTCATTCAGATCGTGCTGAATGGCTTGCATGCTTTGCTTTAGCTCAGCGAGAAAGGCGTCGCGGCGGTCAGCATCGTAAATGGCGTACACGGCGCTGATGCGCAATGGATAAACCTCATCGTCAATCTGAGCGAGAGTGTCTTTGTAGAACACCAGATCGTTGGTGTTGGAGATGATCAGTGCTTGTTCAGATTCCAGATTGTTTTTCGTCACCCACAGTGAGATCAACAACGCCAGAGTGGTAAACATGACAGGCAGTAGCACCTGCTTGCGAATAGACATGTTTTTTAGGGAAAACTGCATTTCTTGGCCCTTATGGTGAATTTGAGCGTGTCCCTACTGATTAAGATTATTCCCACTTCTTTGAGGCCAGAATTCTAGACTTAGATCACAAATCAGTCTAGGTAAAAGTGCATTTATTACAATGAGTTGCATAAAAATCATTGTCAAAGTTATGACAGCTCGACATATTAATGACAACATGACAGGAAATAACAATTTATGAAGAAAAATGTCATCTTCAAACGTTGCGGTATTGGACACCAGCCCTTCTATCAACTTGGGGTTAGTAATAGAATACAAAGACCATACTTTGAGAGACATTAGTCAAAACTCTATGAGCAATATAGGATCGACTTCAGAGGAGCCGACTGAAAAAGGCGTCACCAAACGCAACCGGGGACGCCCTGTTGGTGATCGAGCCTCCAGAAAGGCTGAGCTGATGTCTGCGGCAATTGCCGTAACGGCAGAAGAAGGTTATTCGGGTGCGTCACTGCGCAAAGTCGCCAAGAGAATGGGGGCGACGACAGGCACCGTAACGTATTACTTCGCCAATAAAGAAGAAATGCTAGCCGCAGTCGCAGAAGAACTGTTTATACGCTTCCACAAGCAGCTTGCATTTGATACGCCACACGCCGACATTAACTTAGTCATAGAAAAGCTGTTAACCTGGGATGATTCTGAACAACCGGGCTTATGGCTGGCATTTTTACAGCTACTCACTCACGCTAGACAAGAGCCCGCATTTGCCCCAGTCATTCAACGTCACTATGCAAAAATCAGAGAAGCTTTGACATTTCTGGTAGAAAAAGGTCAGTCAAATCAAATTATCCGAAATGATATTACTGCCGATATGTTGGCTGAACAGCTTAGTGCGCTTGGTGATGGTTGGATGATGATGATGTCTATTGAACCAGAAAGGTTCACACCGGAGAAAATTCAATTGCTGTCCGACGCAGTCCTTACGCTGATCAAACCCGGCCAATAAATCGGCGTCCCTTAATGCCCCCCAAATAATAAAAAGCCGGATAAATATCCGGCTTTTTAAGATTATTCTGTGTGCGGTGCCCTGTATATCAATGCGTAGAGAACCGGCAACACAATCATGATCAGCAGGGTAGCAAAGAGCAGCCCACCAATGATCGTCACCGACATGGACGAGAAGAAATTGTCGAAGATCAAAGGAATCATTCCGAGCGCCGTAGTAAGCGCTGCCATGGATACTGGCCTTAAACGACTCACTGATGCATCCACAATCGCAGTGGTGAGACCTCGACCTAACGGTAGCTCCAAATTAATCTGCTCGATAAGGACAATCGCATTTTTTATCAGCATTCCGACCAGGCTTAAAAACCCTAACAAGGCCATAAAACCAAATGTTTCTCCCGACACCAACAGGCCAACCGTAACACCAATCAAAGCCAGCGGCACACAAAGCCAGATGACCAGAGGCTGGCGTAATGAGTTGAACATCATGATGGTAATGAGGATCATCGCAATCACAAAAATCGGTATCGAAGACGCTAAACCAGACTCAGCTTTCCGTGAATCTTCATATTCGCCGCCCCATTCCAGTGTGTAGCCAGCCGGCAGGTTTAGTGCTTCAACCTTAGGACGAATTTGCTCAAATAGCTTGCTGGCATTTCCTTTTATAGGGTCGGCAAAAACGGTGATCGTTCGTTTACGATCTCTGCGATGGATGATTTCATCCTCAAACGCGACCTCGTAAGACGTCACCACCTGTCTTAGCGGAATCATTCGTTGAGCCGAATGGCTCCATATTTGCAGATCCGACAGGCTGCCTATGTCATTGCGGCTTTTCTCATCTGAGCGAACAATAATAGGCAGAAGTAAATCTGACTCACGGTACACACCACTCACGACCCCCTGGAAGCCCTCCTGAATAGCCTGAGCCACCATCTGGTGCGTGATGCCATTCGTATCGGCCTGCTCTTCAGCCATGACGGCTTTGATCACTTTTACTGGTTGGCGCCAATCGGTGCGTACAGACTTAGTGTTTGGCTCCATTCGATATATATGTTCGACTTGTGTGGCAATGCGTCTAAGTTCATCAGTATCCGGACCACTTATACGTGCCTGAATTTTCCCCGTTGAACCAGGCCCCAGTAGAAATGTTGAAGCATAAACCTGGCCATCTGGAAGCGCCGCGGAAATCTGGGCTTCAACTTTAGGAAGCAACTCATCAATAACACTTTGATCAGACACTCCCACAATAAATTGCGCGTAAGAACTGTTTGGCTGCTCAGGTTGATAAGTCAGCAAAAATCTAAGTGCTCCTTCACCGACGCTGCTGGTCACGGTCTCAACACCATTTTGCTCAAGTAATATCTTCTCGATTACTTTGGCATCTTCGCGGGTTTCATCTATGTGTGTCCCCTGCGGCAACCAGTAATCAACCAAAAACTGTGGTCGTGTTGCACTGGGAAGGAAGTTTTGCTCTATGAGCGTAAACCCCCACATAGATAGGGCAAATAAACCCACCACCGACGCTGAGCTGAGGTATCGGTGACGGATACAGCTACGCAGAAACGTCTTATAGCGATTGTAAAAACGAGTATCGTACGGGTCACTATTGCTGTCGGACGCCGGAGTTTTTTTGAAAAATAAGACACACATCAACGGCGTCACCGTTACTGCTGTCAGCCAACTAAGCAACAACGACACCAATACGACCTGGAATAAAGAGCGACAAAACTCACCGGTTTCATCATTTGATGTTCCGATAGCGGCAAAAGCCAGAATCGCAATGAGAGTTGCTCCCAACAATGGCCAGGCTGATTCTCTGACTACATCGATTGACGCTTCTTTCGCTGGCTTCCCTTTTTGCATCCGTATCAGAACACCATCGACAACAACAATAGCGTTATCGACCAGCATCCCCAACGCAATGATGAGTGCTCCTAATGACACCCGCTCCAGTGCAACACCAAAAGGCGCTAGGAATAGGAACGATCCTACAATCGTCAAAATCAGGATGAAGCCGATCAAGAGACCACTTCTCAACCCCATAAACAACAACAAAACAACAATGACAATCGCCGTTGCCTCAATAAGGCTAGTGACAAAACCTGATATCGCGTTTTGTACTGAATCGGATTGAAAGGATACGGTGTTGACTTGGATGCCAACTGGCCGTTGGTTTTCAAGCTCGGCTAAGCGAGATAGCAAAGCCTCTCCCATGGTCACCACATTGCCACCGGAAACCGTTGAGATTCCCAGCCCGATCCCAGCTAACCCATTGAAACGAATCTCATTATTCACTGGATCAACATAATCTCGGGTAACTGCAGCCACATCGCGTAGATAGATCTGCCGCCCATTAACAGGGCTGCTGATCAACAAACTTTCAATATCCTGAAGTGACTGCAGACCACCAGTCGGTTTAATCGTCACGAACGCACGACCAAGACGAGCGCGCCCTCCGTCAACGGCTAACCCTTTTTGCCGAAGTTGTCCAATGATCACCTCAGGTTGAATACCTAACTGAGACAAGCGATCCCGATTAAATTCAACATAAATCGCTTCCTGCCTTTCAGCAAAAGTGGTGACTTTACCCACATCCTTAACCAGCAGCAGTTCACGCTTGAGGGTATCAACATAACGTTTCAGCTCGGCATAACTGTAGTCTTTCCCTGTAACCACCAAAAAGGCGCTATACACATCACCATAATCGTCCATAACAATTGACTGACTGGCTCCCGGGGGTAAGGATGCTTGGGCATCATTAATTTTCCGGCGCAGTTCATCCCAGACTTGCGGCAAAGTGGATTTATCATATTCATCTTTCACCTTTACTGTGATCGTCGATAAACCACGCTCTGACTTCGACTTTACGCGCTCCAGTTGCCCGAGTTGTTGAATAGCCTGTTCGAGTTCATCACTGACTTCTTGCTCTACTTCAAGCGCAGAGGCGCCCGGGTAAGACGTAATAACCAAAGCTTCTTTAATTGTAAATTCTGGGTCCTCCAGACGGCTCATATTGAGGTAGGACAAAACGCCTGAAACAAACATCACAACCGTAAGAACCAACGTGACAATTCGATTGTTGATCGCGACAGCAGCTAAATTCATGTCACCTATTCCTCCATCAAGTGAACTAAATCACCTTCAGTGAGAAATTGGACACCGGAGGTTACAATCACGTCGCCCTTCGCAAGCCCCTTTCTGACTTGGATTCGAGAGCCAGTCGCATCACCTAAACTCACGGCTTTGCGTACCACTGCACCTACTTTCGGGTCGACCACCCAAACAGATGCGGATTTGTCAGGCTCGGCGAGAATAGCGCTTTCAGGAATCATAAACGTAGTGCCTGCAAAACCACCAGCTATCCGGTCTTGTTCTGACTTCTCTCGATACAAAACGCGGCCTGTCATACCCGGACTGACACTTACGACATTCGGCGTTTCAAAGCTGACCGTCACTTCAAAAGTACGAGTCACCGGATCGGCCATAGAGGAGAATGCGCTGATTTTTGCGGGTAGCTCAGCATTAGGATAAGCACTCAGCTCGACAAAAATCTGCTCATTGAAATCGATATCCGAAACGGCATCCACTTTCTTGGTTCGCGCCCAGTCAGCTTCTGGAACGTGAATTTTCATTTCCAACGCCTCTTCACTTAGAAGAGTTAGTACCGTTTGTTTGGCCTGCACGTTGGCAAAATCTTCCACCATTTTTTTCGCCACTCGGCCATCAAATGGCGCGACAAGCACAGTGTCATCTAGCATTTTTTGTGCTTGCTTTAGCTCAGCTTGTGCGACTCTTAGTCCACGACGAGCCTGATCCAGTTGCTGCTTAGTGACAGCATGATGTTTAAAGGCCGCTTGATATCGTTCAAAGTCACCTCTGGCCGCACTCACTTCAGCTCGCATCCGGTCACGCTGAGCCTGAAACGTGTCTGGCTCCAGACGAGCCAATACTTTGCCAGCCCGGACAAACTCCCCCTCAATCACCGCAAACTCGCTGATTCTGCCAGAGACCTCAAAAGCCATGTCCGACTGCTTGACCGCAGACACCTGTCCCGGATATTTAAATACCCGCTGGACTGAGTCCATACCCACAGTATGCAATTTAACTGGTCTTGAAATTCGTTCTCTCTTGTCCTGAAGTTGTTCTTCACACCCAGTCATCAATGCCAGTGGCACCAATAAAAACCAAGCCCATATCCGCCGACTATTTCGTTTCACCATTCGTATACCCGTAATTCGTTACGCTCTATTGCAACAACACCCACGCCATTACAACCAAAAGTAAAATGTCTTACTCAGAACTCATCTGATATCGCCGCCTTCACGCAGTTAGAGCGGCTCCAAGCGGAACAGAGGATATAACAATAACACCATTTAACACAACACTTGTTATTTAAAACAAACAGCACAAACTGAAATACATATCACTGTACCCGCAACTGCAGTGTTCATAGACTCGCGTCACGATTATGAGCAGCAACACGAATGCGCCTGAACCCACTGACGTCGCCACATCAGTAGGTTTATCGTTGAATGATTGATAGGAATGAATATGGGGGGGATGTGCGCTTTTACTTAGCAAATATTACATTGGAACCGAAATTATGGTTAGTAAGTAGCAGGGTCCTCTCATTGATTGCCTGCACTTTCCAGCTTTGCTGATTTTCGATCCGATAAAACTCAGCGATGAGATCCATTTGCGATGATGAGAGTACTTCGGGTACAGACGAAGTAACATGGAACTCTTTAGCTGCCGTCATAATGTAGTTATCGCGCGAGCTCCAAGTCCCGGTATCGGAGATCTGTAACGCGTCTCTATTTTTAGAACGTTGCGTCAAAATAAGCAGTTGGGTCATACGAGTGTACGTACCATCCGATAAAAACTTTATGGAGGCGTGTATATCTATCTGACGTATTGGCCCAACAACGAGCTCTCGCTCAAGAGGCGGAATCAAGGTTGTTAGTGTCATTTCCCACTCTCGGGCTGTTAACGTACGGTGCAAATCTGAGCGACCAATAACAAATATCAATAAACTTAGTAATACAGAGCACGCCACGCTGATCCGTACATATTTCTTTTTCATTCTCATACTCCGGTTTGGCAGACAACTTCAGGCGTGCTGTATGAATAAAAAACAAGGGTTTGGTTTTTATCAGAACTCGGCAAAAAATGAATTAAGTTCAACATGACTTCACGGTCAGGATCTCCAGTGACGACGACTCTCTCAAGCTGCTGCGAATCCGAATAAGTCCGAATATAGTGACCAATACAGTGGTCTACTTGTTCTAACCAGCGAATGAGTTCCGGCTGCTCATCAGGTACTTCAATCTCCACATCATCAATCGTGGCATAGCGCATGACGTTGTCGTAAGGAGAAAGAGTTAGGCAATAAGAGATCAAAGGCAGGCTTAACATCAAGGCGATAAACAACCCATTAAGCCATACCGGAACAATATACGGACGTCTGCCCTTTTCTGGTGAGTCCATCACCTCAGGCTGAATATCGTCGTCAAACGGCTGGCTGTCATCCGGGTTTTCAGAGCTTATCATCCACTCAGTGCTCTCAATGTCAGCTTTATCTGGCGATCTTGAGATCACTAGTTCAACTGTACAGATCAACTGATAACCACGCTTTGGCACTGTTTTGACGAAAAAAGGCGACTTAGTCGAGTCTTTTAGTACTTTTCTCAAAACTGAAACAGCTTGGGTAAGGCTCGAATCATCGACTTCAAAGCCTTTCTGACGCCATACAAACTCTAATAGTTCTTCGCGTGTCACAATTTTCTGCTGATGAATGCACAACGCCAGCAATATCCGCCCTTCATTGCTCCCCAAGTGAAACAAACGTTTGTCGTCATGGATATCCACCAACGTATTGCAGTTCGGATCAAACTGATACTGCTCAGCAAGAATAAACTTTGTTTTAAAACCATCGTTTATGTTAGTTAACTCCATTTTTCACCACGTTATCGTCACTATTACGTCAAATGTTCTAGCTATAACGTCGCGGAGTATATCATCTTAACGAATTAACACAACGATCGTTATCTTAATGATGATCACAAATTAAGACGCATTAAAGAAAAGCGCTATCGTTCAAAACCGCATAAGGTCACTGTTGACGTGTGGAATTTTCATTTTCGTGGGGAAACAGCACATTCACCCGACAAATACGTCCTAAATGTGCACCCTAGTGTTTGAAATTGCTGAATTATAATGCCGGAGAGAAAGTGGATCATCGGGCCATTTCCGGCTTGAGACGTTAGCCGCCAGACACAACCACTTTAAGAATAATAAACAATATACAGGGCGATATGATGAATCTACTAAACCTATTCAAAGGCGAAGAGGCGACCGTGTGCTACGAGTTAAACGGATGCGCTGCCGATAAAAAACTGGGGATCGCGGTTCGCGGCTCGGTTGATCTCAAACACCTGAGAACACCGAATGACGTATCAGTTAAAGATGCGTTTATGGCCGGGACCATTGACGCCATTATCGAAAAACTGGGCAGTATGGAAGACGCGACGCCGCGCTATTTCTACGTCACAAATCGTTATGACAGCATTAAAATCTGGATCAATAAAAGCAGCAAGGAGCTGAACGCGGCGACAGCCTGCCCATTTGGCAACGCTATCGTTCACAATACCGGTCATCTGATCATGACTGCGGCCACCGCCGGTTTTGCTGACACCGTCAGTCCGGTACTAAAAACGGCACTCGAATCACCACTCGGTGCCAATAATGCGCAATACGCTGCTCAAGCGGCTGAAACCATCATGAGTAAAGCGGCGGGACAATTCTCACCGGTAGGTAAGAATGCGTCAGCCAGCACAGACGCAGAGGCGACCGGCTTTAGCCTGGCAAAAGGCCTGCTCACAGATGCCAAATACTTGGTTAATGGCACTCGTCAGGCGCTCAAGGGCAACAAGAACAGTGATGTGAACTTCACCGGTATGCCCGTAGAAACGCCACCACACAAAGACAAAACCAAGCGCAGAAATAAAATTAAATCGCTGATACACAAAGCAAAGCAAGTCGTCAGCCCGGAAAAGTTGATCATTCGTGTTGGCTCTGAGTTCAATAAGCATCATGCCGGAACCGTGATTGATCTTGGCGTCCGAGCAATCTCATTCCACGATCTGATCGAGTTTCTGACGTACTACGCCGAAGAGCACAAACTGGTGAATTGTTTTCACGATCGCTCTGGCGAGAACGGCCTGACAAATCGGGTGAACGTCATCTGAGTGAAAAAGAGCGACCCGATGGTCGCTCTTTTTCTTTGGCGGCTTTACGCCGGCTCAACATGGATCAATACCTCAGCATTCGGCAACACTGCCATGATGGCCGCTTCGATTTCATCGCACTTCTGATGCGCACGTTCAACGCACATCTGTTTCGGCACGGTGAGATGGAAATCGATGTGGCGGCGGCGCCCCGCATAGCGGGTACGCAGTTGATGGTAATCTACGCCGGGTCCACACGCGTTGCGGATGGTTTCCATCGTCAGAGCCAGTTCTTGCTCAGAAATACTGTGGTCAAGCAAAGGCCGAAACGCATTACGCAACATGTCAAAGCCTTCTCGGGTGATGAACAGCGCCACACCAATGGCAACCACTGAATCAATAAAGTACCAATGATAACCAAAGTAGCTGGCGATCAGCATCAGCCCCAATCCCGCCGCCACCCCCACAGAAGTCAGCACATCGGCTTTCAAATGCAACGCATCCGCTTCCAGAGCGACAGACTCTTCTTCTCGCGCCACCCGGTATAGATGTTGTGAGACCAAAACGTTGATCAAAGCGGAAACCAACATCACAACCACCCCTAATCCCATTGCACTGACAGGTTGTGGATCAAGCAGTTTTTCTACCGCCTCGTAGACTATCCAGCCCGCCGCGCCCAGAATCAGCAGGGCTTCCAATACTCCAGAAACGTTCTCAATTTTGCTGTGCCCGTAAGGATGATTGGCATCCGGAGGTAAATCCGATTGACTCACGGCAAACAATGCAATCAACGCCGCAAGCAAATCCATGGCTGAATGTATCGCTTCCGAAATGATACTCACCGAGCCACTTACGATGCCGACCATTACTTTCATCACAATAAGTCCGCTGTTCGAACAAACCGAAAGAAGTGCAGCACCAGTTTTACGATTCATAACATAACTCCACAAAAGTGACCTTTCTCACTGATGCGAATCTTAT